>JAGQPV010000009.1 GCA_020426545.1 Planctomycetaceae bacterium | reverse complement strand
GACAGACAGACAGACAGACAGCCAGACAGACAGACAGACAGACAGACAGACAGACAGACAGACAGACAGACAGACAGACAGCTGAGCGGCAGTTCTGTCGCAGGGTGCCATGCCCATAGCCGCGAAGCGGGATGGGCATGCGGAGTACAATTGCCGGAAGCGAAAGCTCGGCAGAGCATGCCCACGCAAACGTGGAGCATGCCACCCGACCGGACAGTCAGTTACGACATCCCTGAAGAAACCGCCGGGCAGCAGCAATGGAGCCTGAGAAATCCTGCATGCCGGCAGGAGAACCCTCACCTCAACTGCCAGCTGGGCCACCGGTAGTACACGCCATAACCCCTCCGGTAGTAGCCGAACCGGTAATGCCGGAACGGTGCGGGCTGCAGCAGCTGCGGGGCGGAAGACAGAGCAGCCGACCGGGGAGGAACCGCGGGCTGAACCCGGTGAATCGTCGTCGGGCGCAGCTGCCCGAACAGCAGTTCCATGGCGGCTTCGTGGCGGTAGGAGGGATTCGCCTCGTACTCGGCCCGGCTGAAGGGAATGGCCTCGTATGCCCGACGGTAATCCGCCGCGCGAATCTGCGGACGGCACTGCGGACAGCTGCCTGGCACCTCGCAACTGCAGGCGGGTTCCAGTCCGGCAGCACTTGCCACATGGCCAGCCGGAGACACGGCCACCGCATACGGGGCATGGGGCGGATACTTCTGCCGGGGCGTGATCACAATGGTGGAAGACGGCAGCGATTCTCCATCCTCCCGTGGAGCGGGCGCGGTCTCTGCCTCGCTGCTCTCGGGCGACTCCGCCGCTTCTCCCGGCAGTGCGGGGGCAGCAGGGGCGGGCGCTGGCCTGGCTGCCGGAGATTCTTCCGCCGGCTGACTTTTCTCTGTGTCCTGCTTTTTCGCCGGTGCCGCCGGGGACGCCTCGGGGAGAGAGGGAGGAGCTGGCTTCGCGCTGACTGCTGGGGTTGCCGCGGGCTGGGAATCCGCCGGTAATGAAAGAGCAGGGGCCGTCAGCGGTTTTTCAGGAGACGATGCCGCACCGTCGTTCGTCTGCCCGCGCAGCCACCCGCTGTGGCCCAGCACAGCCAGCGTCAGCGAGAAAATCACCAGGGCAGCCGGTCGCCAGCGGCGCACTTCCGCTTCGGTAAACTGTCGCACCATCGTCTCCCCACCCTCCCTCTGATTCTCACCATCTGCCGGAACGGCTGTAACAGGCCTCCGGGCACCTCCTTCACGCTAACCACCCGGCTCACCCTGCGTCAATCTGCGAAAGGCACGAGTCCCGGGAAGAATGAAAAGAGAAGGGCGAATCCAGAAGACGGGCCAGAGCCCGGCAGGCGAAACGGGGCCGTTCCCGGGGCCGGAATGCCCGCCGGAACCAGGCAATCCCGGTCGATCCTGGTCTTCTTTCTTCCCGTGGCAACGGCCCGCACGATATACTTTCTGCTGGAAGAGGCTATGCTGAACAGCAGCCCCACCACGCGGCAGTCACAGGTGAACAGCGAAAAACTGCCGCCTGCCCCCCGCAGACAGACAACCGGTATCCAACAGTCACCGGAACCAGGCCCGTGTTAACAGGCACCTGGCCGGTCGGTGGGCTGTTTCTCAAGACGAACCGGATCCACGCCTGTCCGAAATTCCTGACTGTATGCAGCACAGCGAATTCCGCTGCGTACCCCGCTGCCGGTTCAACGGGCGCAGGTTTTCGAACAGACCTTATCAGGAGAAGATGCTGGATGGCGAAGGAAGAGGCAATTGAAGCAGAAGGTGTTGTGACAGAGGCGCTGGCCAACACTCAGTTCCGGGTCGAGCTGGATAACGGCCACCGGGTACTGGCGCATGTGGCCGGAAAAATGAGAAAACACTTCATCCGGATTGTGCCGGGTGACCGCGTGATCGTGGAAGTTTCTCCCTACGATCTCGAACGGGGACGCATTGTGTACCGCGAACGCTGACCTGCATTCCCCACGATGTCGTTCGGGCCGGGCCGCTGAAAGTCCCATCTCCTCCACGAGATGCCCCCGCCTGCTCGAACGGCAACTGCAGAGCAATGCCGCATGACGGCTGCGCGGCGGGGCAGGGCATCAGGCCGGGAAATACGATTTCCCCCTCATGCTTCCTCGGCAGCTGTCAGGTTTCCCGGGCCGGAAAGACGGAATGCACAAAGCATGGCCGGCCACGGCGCGGTGATTTCGTGCGCGGGCGGAGGCACTTCATCCAGCCGGGGGCGACTGGTGGCCGCACGTTGCTGCAGTCCGCACGTTCCCGTTCAGGAAATCACCACAGGCAGCCCGGGACAGGGCATTTCGACCGGGCCGTAAGTTTCCGGGCAGACAGGGACGGATGACCGTGAACGAGCCGGACAGTGCCACCGAACAGCCACCTCAGGTCACATTATTCACCGATGGAGCCTGCAGCGGAAACCCGGGACCGGGCGGGTGGGGCTGCATTCTCCGTCACCCGGCCAGTGGATCAGAGAAAGAGCTCTCCGGCGGAGCGACCGATACCACCAACAACCGGATGGAACTGCAGGCCGTCATTTCGGGCCTGAAAGCGCTGACACGCCGCTCCCGCGTGGAAGTTGTGACAGACAGCCGCTACGTGGCCGATGGCAGCTCCAAATGGATGCCCGGCTGGAAGGCCAACGGCTGGCGGAGGCGGGAAGGAAAGTCCTGGAAACCGGTGAAGAACGAAGAGCTGTGGCGGGAGCTCGATGAACAGCTCCGCCGGCATCTGGTCACCTTCACTGTGGTCCGGGGCCATACCGGCCACCCGGAGAACGAACGCTGTGACGAACTGGCCGTCGCAGCAGCCCGTCAGCAGGCGGAAGCCCGCCCGGGCGATTCGGAAGAATGAGCTGTCCACTGCGGAGCGGCATGTGTCCGCCCGGCAGACAGCAGGGAGCCGGCAGGTTCTCTGCTGTTGATCTCCAGTTCCAGTCCAGACGGGGCCGTCGTCTGAGCGGTCGGAAGTGATGTCTCAGGATCCGCTGCAGACCCCCGTTCACATGCTCCGCGGGTGCGGCGAGAGCCGGGCCGAACTGCTGGCCGCGCTGGGCCTGCACACCGTGGAAGACGTGCTGTTCCTGCTCCCCCGCGACGTGCTCGATCTGTCGCATGTCACGCCGGTCAGCGAACTGAACGACGAATCCATCCAGACGGTGCACGGCACCGTGGTCGATGTCGATGGACGCAACCTCTCCCGCGGCCGCACGCTCTCCAGCGTACTGCTGGAAAGCGGAGAGGATTTCGTGCGGGGAACCTGGTTCAACCAGGCCTGGGTGCTCAAGCGGTTTCAGCACGGCATGCAGGTCCTGTTCAGCGGGAAGCCGAAACGTCGCAGCGGTCGCTGGGAATTTTCTCACCCGCAGATTCAGTGGCTCGAAGCCGGCGATTCCGAAATCACCGGAGCCGTCCTCCCCCGCTATCGCCTGACCGAAGGCCTGCGGATGCACGAGCTGCGGAAGATCATTCGGGAAGCCGTCGAACGGTACGCGCATCACGTGGTCGACCGCGTCCCCCCGCAGGTGCTGGAAACTGCCGGCCTGCCCGTACTGGAAGAAGCCATCCGCCAGCTGCACCTGCCCGCCACGGCGGAGGAATACGAGACCGGTCGGAAGAGAATCATTTTCGACGATCTGTTCGAGTTTCAGCTGGGCCTGGCATTGCGTCGCCGGGAATGGAAACGGGGCCGTTCGGCCGTCCGACTGCCGGTGACCGCCAAAATTGATTCCCGCATCCGGCTGCTGTTTCCCTTCAAATTCACCGAAGGCCAGAACCAGGCTGTGCGGGAGATTTCCGAAGACCTGGCCAGTGGCCGGGCCATGCACCGGCTGCTGCAGGCCGACGTGGGCGCGGGCAAGACCGCCATTGCCATGTATGCCATGCTGACCGCCGTCGCCGCCGGCGTGCAGACCGTGCTGATGGCCCCCACCGAAGTGCTCGCCAGCCAGCACTGGAGCACGATTGACGAGGCACTGGCCCGCAGCCGCGTGACCCGCTGTCTGCTCACCGGTCAGCTGACTCCCGCCCGCCGCAAACGGGTGCTGGAAGACATCGCCTCCGGCGAAATTCAGCTGGTGGTCGGAACTCAGGCAGTGATTCAGGAAGACGTCCGTTTCAAGCAGCTGGGGCTGGCCGTCATCGACGAACAGCACCGCTTCGGTGTGGCGCAGCGGGCCCGCTTTTCCAGTACGGGCATCACGCCGCATGTGCTTGTGATGACAGCCACCCCCATCCCCCGCAGCCTGACATTAACCCAGTTTGGCGACCTCGACCTGACAGTGATCCGCGACCTCCCGCCGGGACGGCAGCCTGTCAGCACCAGCCGCATTCGCAGTCAGAAGGCCCGCGACAAAGCCTGGGACTTTGTTCGCCGCCAGCTCCGTGCGGGGCGGCAGGCGTACATCGTCTGCCCCCGAATTGAAGAAGCCGGCACGGCGGGTGCGAACAGTCCCGACCCCCGCGAACTGCTCCCCTTCAATCAGCCGACCGACCAGGCCAGCGGTTCCTCCCGACCGGCGCCCGGCAGCCCCGAAACAGACGAACCGGCATCGCCCGGAGATGCCGGCAGCGCGGAGCGGGTGTTCGCGGAACTTTCTGCCGGCGAGCTGAAGGACTTTCGCCTCGGCCTGGTGCACGGCCAGCTCGACCGGGACCGCAAAGCCCGGGCGATGGACGCCTTCCGCAATGGCGAGACGCAGGTTCTCGTTTCCACCACCGTGATTGAAGTCGGCGTGGATGTGCCGAACGCCACCCTCATGGTCATCATGCAGGCCGATCACTTTGGCCTCGCCCAGCTGCACCAGCTGCGGGGGCGAATCGGCAGAGGACGGCACCGCAGTTACTGCCTGCTGTTTTCCGATGAAGGCACTCCGGAAGGCGAACAGCGACTGGCCGCGCTGGAATCCACGACCGATGGCTTTCGCATCGCCGAGGTGGATTTCGAACTTCGCGGGCCGGGCGATGTCCTGGGCACCCGCCAGCATGGCGAACTGCCGCTGCGGGTCGCCAGCCTGGTGCGGGACCGCGAAATCCTGGAAGAAACCCGGCAGATCGCCTTTGACCTGGTTCGCAGTGGCAAGTTCGATGCCAGCGGCTTCGGCCCGCTGCGGGAGCAGGTCCTGCTGCGATTCGGCGAACTGATGGAACTGCCGCACGGCGGCTGAGTGGACAGCCCCGGTTATTCCGCCGACTCATCCGCAGCCTGCACCGTGTCCCACAGCTCCCGGAACAGGCGGGCGAAATCGGCCCGCTGGTAATGGGCATTGAGGCCGGACGGATTCGGCAGCACATGCACCACCGCCGAACCCAGAAGCTCCGGCTGCGTGCCGGCGGCGGCTTTCGCATCGCCCGTCGCCGTTCGCCAGGCCGTAATCCCCAGCACGGCCACATGCGGAATCTCATACTGTTCCACCAGCCGTGCCAGCCGCCGAAAACCGGCTTTGATTTCCCCCGCGGAAAGCTCATCAGCCCGGGCAGTCGCCCGCTTCACGAAGTTCGTCAGCCCGCAGCCGTACCCGGTCAGCAGCTGGTCTTCAGCCGGGGCCAGCTGTCGATCGGTGATGCCCGCATCGGCCAGGGCCGGCCAGAAGCGGTTCCCCGGCCGCGCGAAATGATGCCCCACGGCTGCCGAGTACAGGCTGGGATTGATGCCCACCAGCAGCAGTGAGAGGCCGGGGGCCAGCACATCGGGAATCGTCCCGCCCGCGGCCTGCTTCAGCTCTTTCGGGGTCGGGCGCTTTTGCCCGGCTGGTCTGCTGCGGCGGGAATTCATGATGGGCCACGACTGCCTGTGCGGAAAACCCGGCACCTTCAGCGGGCAGGAGCCCGCTTCCTCCCGCCATCAGCTGGCGATGATGTCCAGTGACCGGCTGTCCGGAACGTCAGAGATTCCGGGCGTTTCCTACTGAGTGATGCCTTCGGTAATCGCCATGAAGGCGTCTTCCAGGCTTTCCGTCTTGCCGGAGAACTCCACAACGCGAAGTTCCGCCTGCACCATGTTCTTCAGGAGCTGATGCTGGGCCTCGGCATCTCCGGTGAATTCGAACGACACCATATCGTTCGCCACCGATACCTTGCTGACGAACGGCTGCTCAAGCAGCCAGCGTTCCATCTTGTCGGCCGGGCCAATCACGCGGGCCCGCAGGGTCGAGCGGCCCGTACTGCCCCGCCGCTGCCGCTGCAGATCGCGGATTTCATCAATCGTGCCGGAAGCAAGAATACGGCCCGCCTCGATGATGGCCGCGGAATCGCAGATTTCGCCCAGCTCGGTGAGAATGTGCGAGCTGATCAGCACGGTCTTACCCAGTTGCCGGGCCAGCAGGGCGATCAGCTCCCGCAGTTCCACCCGCGCCCGGGGATCCAGCCCGGCGGCCGGTTCGTCCAGAATCAGCACCTGCGGATCGTGCACCAGAGTCCGCCCCAGGCCCAGCCGCTGCGACATGCCCTTGGAGAGGGTATCAATCGATTTATCGGCCAGTTTCCGCAGTTCCGTAAAGACCAGCACCCGCTCCACGGCATCCCTGCGGCGGGCTCCGCGAAACCCGTAGGCCCGGGCATAAAAATCGAGGTACTCCACCACGTTCATGTTGGAATATTTGCCGAAGCTGTCGGGCATGAAGCCCAGCAGTCTCCGCACGGCGTCCGGATCGTCGACAACCGAATAACCGCAGATAAACGCATCGCCCGCCGTGGGCGTATCCAATGTGGCCAGAATCCGCATGGCGGTGGTTTTGCCGGCACCATTCGGGCCGATAAAACCCAGCACCTGACCGGGATACACGCGGAAGGAAATATCGTTCACCGCCCGCAACCGGCCGAAGTGCCGGTGCAGGTGCCGCATTTCGATATCCGGCTGGCGGGCCGCTTCCGCCACGGCCGTTCCGTTTGCGGCAGATTCTCCCTCCACCACGGCAGATCCCTCGTTCATGTCGCCCCGCGGGCCGGATGACGGCTGAAAATTCACTTCCGGCTGGCTGGTCATGGGCTTCTCTGCGGGAGTGGGACGATGCGGGCGTGCGACAGTGGTGGAGCTGTGTCAGTGCGGGAACAGTGTCAGTTCAGGAACGTGGTCTCAGGGCATTCGGCTGCGTCAACGACCGCGTCAACGGCAGCTGCCTGGTGACCACCGGCCGGTTACCGGCCCGGCTCGGCGTAGTAACCAATCACAACATGCAGCGAAGCGGATTCGCTGACTTCCTCCACTCCGTATTCGAGGTCGGGCGAAGCATCGAGCACGGCAATCCACGATCCCGGTTCAATCGCGTCCAGCTTCGGCACCGGCTGCTGCAGCGGGGTCAGCTGCTGTTCCATCAGGCTGCTGGAATAATTGAGCATGCTGGCTGCCTGCAACTGCTCCCAGTTGCGACGGTACCCACCCATCCAGACGCCGCTGTTCTGAAACGAATGCCCCGCCAGGTAGTCCGGCACCTTTAACGGAAACTCGTTCAACTCGTCCCGTAAATCCCGCAGGGACGATTCGTCGACGGCTTCCAGAGCCAGTGAACCACCTGCCGCCAGATCGGCTCCACGAAACAGCCGGCCATCCCCCGTGCGGACAAACAGCAGCCTGAGCGGCCATTCCAGCCCGTTGGCCACCGGCAGCGAACCGTTCGCCGCAGTCCCCACATCCAGCCGGCCCCGCTGCTCACGGTGCCGCACCGTCAGCAGCTGCGTGCGGGTGCGGGACTTGAGCCAGCCCGAAGGCATGTGCTGCGTGCTGGTCCAGTCGATGGTGCCCTGCTGGAAGGTATCAGCGGAAGGCCAGATGGGGTACACCGCCGTTTCCGGTGAGAACTGCACGCCGGAAGAAGGGGTGACGCCGGCGAACAGCGCCAGCCGCGAAGTCGTCACCGAGGTACGGGCGGTCTGGTCCAGCACCGTCAGGCTGCGGGCCCGGGCCTTCACACCAAAACCATGCGCAATGGTCGACCACCCGAACAGCGTGATACTGGTGACAAAAGCAAAAATCGGAATCGTGCTGATCAGCAGGTACAGCTGCTTTCGCTTCCACAGAACGAAATAATTCACGGGGCCGATCAGCACGGTGAACAACGTCATCAGCACCATGAAGGCGTAAATCGGCACGCCGCGAATATTGGGAATCAGAAAGGCCAGGAAACTGTCCGAAGGCGCCCGTGCATCGAAACCGTGCCGGTTGCCCCATTCCCACCGGGACGGGCCAATCGTCCGCAGCAGCCAGGCCCAGTCGTGCGGTGTACCGGTGAACGGGTCGCCCGGAATGGCGAACAGCGTCCCCTGCATCACCTGCCGCGACTGAAAAGCATCCGGCTCCGCGGCCCAGTTCCACTTTCCCCCCTGATTGCCAGCCTGTGCCTGTGCCTGAGCCGCCTTCAGCGCTTCTTCGGCGGCGTCTCTCAACTGGGGCGGCAGTACCCCCGACAGCTCCGCTGGAATCTCAACGTCCGCCCGCGCCTCTTCTTCAAGCTGCTCCGGCAGGGCCACCGGAGTGCGTTCCTCCAGGCTGGCTTTCGCCCAGCTGGAATCCATGGCCGACCGCCGGTCCAGAGACAGCAGCCGGTTCAGCCCGGCCATTCCCTCAGTCGACTGCTCAATCCCCCAGACAACAAGATTGCCACCGGTCTCCAGCCAGGCTGTCAACGCGGTGCGGCGTCCCTCATCAAGTGTCGCCAGATCCTTCAGCGAAATGACCACCAGATCGAGCGAGGTGTAGTTCACCCAGGCCGCGGGCAGCGAGCGGGGCGGAACCTGCTCCACATCCGCATCGGGCAGATAGCCCGCGTAGCCGCCATAGGCTCCGCCGTAATACCCACCACCCCAGCCGGGGTGCGCCGAGCCGTTACCAGTATTGATCAGCCCCTTCAGGGCGGATTCGATGGCTCGGGTTTCCCGGCGGGTCTCGCTCACAATCATCGTCGCCGGGCCCATCGACAGCGTCGATGCGACATCAGTCAGCACCAGGTGCTGCGACAGACCTTCCAGCCGCCGCCCCTTGTACAGTACCTGCAGTTCCACAGCGGTCCCCGCCCCCACCATGGGAGCAGCCAGGGTCACGCGGGTGGAAGCATTCTGCTCCAGCACCACGGTCTTCAGCACCCGCGGCGTCGCCTCGCTCACCGGCAGCAGCTGCAACGTGAACTCCCGCGACGGGCCGCGATTCAGCACGTTGATGCGCACCGGGTAATACCCGCCACGGGACCCGCCCGCCCAGCGACTGTCCACAGACAGCACCAGGTCGTGTCCCCGCAGCGAAAACTCGGACCCGCTGGCCTCGGCCCGTTCCGCCGTACCTGCCAGGCCAGTCACAGCGAGCAGACAGATCAGCAAACACAACCGGCAGCCCCCCGGCAGACCGGCGACAGAACGGGAAACAGAGTTCATGGCTTCATTGTCCGGCGGTAACACCGCAGCAGCACGGCAGAGAACGGGTTGGCGACCGCCCCCGGAGGACGCCCGCAGCAGCGGCAGCGGAGAACCTGCCGCAGCGAATTCGGGCAGAGAACCCGGACCGGGAGGAGCAAGACCAGGAGGAGCAGGGCAGGTGGCCGTCATACGCGCACGTCTCCGGGAACGGTGCGATCGACTTCCGGCAGAGATTCCAGCAGCATGCTGACCATCTTCGCCGGAGTCCAGCCATCCAGCCGGGCCGCATAATCCAGAATCATTCGATGCGACAGCACCGGCGGAGCCACGCGGCGGACTTCCTCAAACCCGACATTCGGCTTGCCGGCCAGCAGGGCAGCCGCGCGGGCCGTCGCCGCCAGGGCAATCGCCGCACGGGGAGAAGAACCGTACCGCACATGCTTCTGCACCGCTTCCGGAGAACGACTGTCTTCAGGATGCGTGGCCGTCACCAGCCGGGCAATGTAGTTCGCCACGGCCGATGGCAGATGCACCCGGTCGGCCAGATCGAACAGCTCCTGAAACTGCTCGGCCGTCAGGGCCACCTTCAGCTCGGGCGGGGTGCCGTGCTGCCGGGTGGTGATGATCTGCTCCAGCGTCTCGCTGGTCAGGCCGTGCACGTCGATCTTGAACATGAAGCGGTCCAGCTGCGCTTCGGGCAGCGGGTAGGTTCCTTCCAGTTCGATCGGGTTCTGCGTCGCCAGCACGAAGAACGGCAGCGGCAGCAGGTGCGATTCGCCCATGATAGTCACCCGGCGTTCCTGCATCGCTTCCAGCAGGGCCGACTGGGTCTTGGGCGTGGCCCGGTTGATTTCGTCAGCCAGCACCAGGTTGGCGAAAATCGGTCCCTGATGAAACACCAGCCGCCGGCCGGAACCGGTGTCTTCCAGAATGGGCGACCCCAGAATATCCGACGGCAGCAGATCCGGAGTGAACTGCACCCGGCGGAACTGCAGCCCCAGCAGCTTCGACAGTGCTTTGACCAGCTCTGTCTTACCCAGTCCGGGCAAACCTTCCAGCAGCAGATGGCCCCGGGCCACGAGGCAGATGACCACCAGCTCCAGCAGGTTTCGCTGCCCCAGAATCACCTGGCCCAGCCCGTCCAGCAGGCGGTCGAGAGATGCCCGGGCATGGGCGACATCCGTCGGAGACAGCAGAGCCTCCGTACTTCCCGCCGACAGTTCGCCATTGGCCCCGGTGCCTGCTCCCGCTGCTCCGGGAACATTCGGCTGCTCGGTTTCGGTACGCATCTCCGGGGACGGTTCAGTCAACTGTGGCTCCTCGATGTATTCGGCAACGGGCCTGTTTGCCCGGTCTGACTGACTGATATTACTGACTGACTGGCTGGCAGCTGCAGCCAGCTGCCGGGCGGAATGACAATCAGCTCGCGGAACCCGCCGCCGAAACCGTGCGCCACCCGGTGAGGACGAAATTATTGCTCGCGGGAATCAAAGTAATTACGAACCGCCTGTCGATGACGGGGACGCAGACGGCGGTTCCAGGTGGCCCGGCCGGCCGACGGATCAGACAGACGCTGCTCTCCCCGGGCTGCCACCGCCGCGGGATCGACTTCCGGCTCTCTGGCGGATTCGCCCAGCACCATCTGGCCCGGCTGATCGGCGAATCCGGGAGGAAGGATGGTCTCTTTGAACTTTGTGCCCTGGCGGTCGGATTCATCGCCCCAGGTCATATCGGCATCGCCCCGTCCCCGGGTGACACCACCACGGCCCGGCCTGTTTCCATTCGCCATCTTCTGTCCGCCAGGATTCTGACACTGGCCACCCTCGCACTGCCCGCCCTGGCCAACCTTCTCCCGCAGCTGCGCCAGCTTCTGCTCCTGCTGGTCGAGGTAATCCTGCAGCTGGTCGAGCATCTGCTGGCGAGCCGCCGCATCCTGCGGAAGCTGCAGCTGGCCATTCTTCGTCAGCCGCTGCAGTTCACTGGCCAGATCGCCGCCCGCTCCGGAAAAACTGCCGTCGGGCGACAGTTTCTTCAGTGCCTCCAGCAGCTCCTTACTCAGTTGATCCTGCTGCTCGACTGTCAGCAGCGATCCTTTCTCACCCAGGGCACGGCCCAGCAGGCTGGCCGCTTCGCGTGCCTGCGAAACCGACATCGAAGCGCCCGCCACCTTCATCTGCAGCCGCTCGCGAAGCGAATCGACCGTTTCCCATTTTTCATGCGTCAGCGGTTTGCTTCCGGTTTCCGCGGCCAGCTGCTCGATTTCCTCGCGAAGCTCTTCCTGCTCTTCCTTTTCAATCAGCTGGGCGTCCTCCAGCAGTTCCAGAGAACTCTCCAGATCGGTCGCGGCCTGCTGACCGACCGTGCTTTCCAGATGCGGCCCGCTGCGGCCCTCACGCAGAGGCACAAAACAGGCCCCCACGGCAAATGCCGCCGGCAGCAGCACCGTGCGGAAAAAACGGGAAGGACGGACCTTCGGCAGCGAGTCCAGCCACTGGCGGGTGGCGGCCGGCAACTGCCCCGACCACCGTCCGTCGGGCGTTTCCACCAATGTCATCAGCAGACCACCAGCCCCCAGCCGGCGATCCAGCAGCGCGACCGATTCCCGCTCGGTAAACCGTCCCTCGCGACTCTTCCACCAGGCCAGGGCGAGCACCGGCACAACCGCCAGGCCCAGCCACAGCACATTCGGCCACAACCAGGCCGCCCCGAGGCGGACCGTCAGCACAATGGTGCCGAAGACGAACAGATACACCAGCAGCCAGTCGGCCGCCAGCTGCAGAAACCGCCCCGCCGCCAGACGACGGCGACAGCGGCTGATCCAGCGGGCCACCTGCTGCGGGCCGGTCACGGCCTGACCGTTCTGTGCTGCGCCAGCGGGTTCCGGAGTCATTCGGCTTCCATTCGATCAGAGGTCTCAACCGGCAGATTCACTGCAGTCGAAGCGAACACGCACGCTGACGATTGTAACGGGTTCCGCAACGGCAGACAGCAGGAAACCGGCAGATGATGGCGGGAACAGGCACGGATCGATCCTGCCCGCCGAGATGCCCGGATCCGCCGGTGTCCGGCCGTCCGTCACTCGGCCTGGCCCAGCAGGATGGCCGTGATGAACTCGTCCGGCCCGGCGTATTTCTCTGATCGCACGGTTTCCCCTTTGCCCAGCAGCAGGTGGCATTCCATCCCCACCTTGTCGGCCTTCTCCTTCATCTTCACTCCATAGACCGGATGGTGGATCCCGTGGCCGGCATTTTTTGACGGCAGCGAGGCATCGGCCCCGTACATCATGAACAGCGGTGGATCGTCGCTGCTCACATGGGTATACGGTGAGAACTCCTCGTAGTGGGCTTTGTGCTTCCCGTAATTCTCCAGAGCCCCTTCAATTGTTTTCTCGCCGACCGACAGATTGATCATCCGGTGCTTCAGCACGTTCGGGCCCAGCCACGGCTCGATCTGCTTCGGATCGAGTGATGTCTGCCCCCGGTTGGCCACTGCGCCGGCCACGCGGGTCGACTGCCGCAACACCGGGTCTTCGGAATCCGGGCGGGCCAGGTCATCGTGACAGAGCAGCCACATGGAGGTACAGGCGCCGGCACTCGTGCCGGACAGACAGATTCGCTCCGGGTCGATGTTCCAGTCGGCCGCTTTCCATCTCAGAAACTGAATCGCGCGGGCTGCATCGTGAACGGGTGCCGGCAGTGGAGCGTGGCCACTGAGCCGGTAATTGATGGAAGCACAGGAAACACCCTGATCGAGCCACTGCTGGAAATAACCCGGTTTGACGCGCTTATCGCCGCCCGTCCAGCCACCACCGTGAATCCACACCAGCAGCGGCCTGCGGCCTTCGCCTTCGGCCTGCCAGAAATCAAGCACATTCCGTTCGTGGGGGCCGTAGGCCACGTTGGCCTGTGTCGGTGCGAATTCCACAGCTGGTTCTGCTGGCGGTTCCTCCGCGGCCGACAGTATGCCCCGCAGCGAAACAGTCAGAACAAACAGGCAGGTTACCAGCGTGCGCACGGCATCTCTCCCGCGGTCAGGTGCAGCAGTTAATCAGTCCAGAGGAACAAATTCCCGCGCAGCACACGCGGCTTCCGCCGGGTGAGGGATTCTCTTTCTCCATGGTTCCCCGCAGGGGCCTGCCGGTGCCGGTGCTGAGTCAGGCACAAAGCCAGTCCGGCACAGCGTCCGTCAGACCCAATGGAGGAGCAGGGGCCTCGCCTCATGTTTCTAACATGCCACGGGGCAGGGCACTACTCACCGGTCCGCAGCTGCAGAATGAACAGCTGCCGGGTTCCGTCTTCGGCCATGCCGGGCACCAGCAGCTGGTCGCCCGTGCGGTTCCATCGCGGTGCCCCATCGACCCGGCAGGTACCACCTCCGGCTTTCGCCCTCACGACCGGAGAATGCACATGGCCCCCGTCCGCCAGGCGATACAGCGTGTAAACGTATTCCTCGGGCGTGGGTTTGTGGCAGCCGGCAATCCAGCTTTCGTCGGGCGACATGGCGTTGTCGTCGCGGGTATCGGGGAAGATGCCCGGGCGGGGAAATGGCTCCAGCCATCTCTTTTCATCCACGTCGTACTGGTTGAAGACCTGCAGATCCTTCGATGACAGCAGCAGCCGGTGTCCGCGCCACTCGGGATGACCGGCGAAGGGGACCACGCGCAGGCCGGTGCCATCCTGCCGGACCACGCAGCCGACGTTCGGCCGCTTGTTCTGCTTCCCCCGCACGACAAAGAAAATCCATTCGCCGTCCCGGCTCCACATCGTGTGATGCGCATAAACGGGGTATCGGGCCGGGTCACCCACTTTTGCCCGGCTGGCGGGTGTCTCCAGCAGCAGGTCCGACAGCTGCCGATAGGAAACCAGCAGCTTGCGCTCTCCGGAGGCTGTCTCCACCCGGAACAGACCATCGGTCTCCGGATTGGCCGGGCCCTCCGCCGTGCTGTCGACCGCACCGGCATAGGCAATCACATCGCGGGAACGGCTGATCTTCCCGTAGTTAATCGCCGCGAAATATCTGCCCGCCGGCGAGACGCCCCCGTTGGCCACCGACTCATCGCCATACCGGTATTCACGAATCCGGGCCCGTTTCGCGATATCGTACAGCACCGTAAAGACGGTCCCCGTTTCGGGGTCGAGATCGTTGAAGAAGAACTGCGTGCCGGCCGCATCAGGGTTCCAGTACAGCATGGTGCCCTGCTGCTGGTTCCAGGCCAGCGTCCGGTCGATGACCTCCACCTGATCATCGTTCCGCGTGTCGATCAGCACGACCTGCGCTGCTTCGCCGGGCCGGGGCAGTCGATCGTGAAAGCTGGTCCGCAGGGCGACGATATAGCGGCCATCGGCATTCCAGGGGATGGTCATCGCATGGCCGATGTAACCGAAGAAATGGTTCTCCGGCCCGCGGGTGATCTGCCGGACGGTGATCGACAGCTCTTCCGCCCTGGCGGCCTGCTCAGCCCCCCGCATCAAACCGCACAGCACGAGACCGAATACCAGCACTCTGGAGACAGCAGTCTTCCGCATTGGAACCTTCCGCCCGCTGCATGCCCACCGACACGCACTGATGGATTGGTGTGTGACATCTCCCGAGGCGATGGACTGCCGCACCGAATTCTGAAGTCTTCTGCCTCGCTTCTGCCATTCTCCCACGAACCTGGTCTGAAAACCGAAGCGGCCCCGCGGGTACCAGCCGGCCGGCACGGATGGAAGCTCAGTTCTGCAGCAGCCAGGCGGCCACGGCCAGAGTCGCCAGAGCCACTACCACACCGGCGATGAAGCCCGGCAGCAGCGACCGGACCAGCATTCCCGCTCTGCCCGCCGGCTGGTGGTTTCCGGCCAGCAACTGGTCGCTGCACAGTTCCGGAGCAACGGAAGAAACATCGTCGGCACCGGTGACCGTCCGGTCGGTCGCAGCGGTGGACTGCGGCGGCCGC
The DNA here is from genome assembly GCA_020426545.1 of Planctomycetaceae bacterium. GTDB lineage: Bacteria > Planctomycetota > Planctomycetia > Planctomycetales > Planctomycetaceae > JAGQPV01. Next base: position 7,289 of record JAGQPV010000009.1, on the reverse strand, counting down.
GTCACACTGGCCGCATTGTGCCGGGTGGAACCACCATCTGCCCGCGGCCGCAGACCAACCAGAGTCTCACCCGGAGCGGGCTGGCCACCATAAATGGTGCAGTCGGCTTCTTCATCGGCCGCTTCCGGCTGTGCCGTCAGATCCGCCCGGGAGCGGTAACGGTCATTCGCCTTCGGAGGCGAGGCCAGAGCCACCAGCGGAGTCTGGCCATCCTGCAGGGCTTCCAGATCGTGAATCAGGTCTTCCATGCTGGCATAACGCTGCTCGGGCTGTTTGGCCATCATCTTGCGGAAGACCAGGTCGAGGGCACCATCCAGATCGCTCCGCTTTTCCAGCAGCGACGGGACCGGCTGCTGCTGATGAGCGGCCAGCAGCAGCGTGATGGACTTGGCCGCATAGGGCGGTTCGCCCGTCAGCAGATAGTGCAGCGTGGCTCCCAGCGAGTAAATATCAGACCGGAAATCGGCCTGACGGGTATCCTCGGCCTGTTCCGGAGAGACATAATCGGCCGTGCCCAGCATCTGGCCGGCAACCGTCAGCCGGCTGTTGTTCGAGAGGTCCGCGGTGGTGTCCTCCACCAGCCGGGCCAGCCCCAGATCGAGCAGTTTGACCGTTCCCTCGCGATCCCGCAGCAGGTTGGCCGGCTTGATATCCCGGTGAATCACACCCTGTTCGTGCAGGTGAGCCAGACCACGGGCAGCCTGCAGCAGGCAGTTGATGGCCAGGGGAGCATCCATCCGGCCGAAGCGGAGCACGTGCGATTTCAGATCAAGACCATCGACATATTCCAGCACCAGAAAGTGCTGGCCGTGGTCTTCACCGGCATCATGCGCGTCGACCACATTGGGGTGATCGAGCCGGGCGGCGGTTTTCACTTCCCGCTGAAACCGGCGAACGGCTTCCTGCGAGCAGCTGGCCGACTCTGGCAGAATTTTGAGAGCGACGATACGATCCATGCGACGGTGGCGGGCCTTGTAGACCCGTCCCATTCCGCCCGAACCGATTTCATCCAGCACGGTATAATCGCCCAGAACCAGCGGCGTGGAGCGGGCTTCACACAGAGACCGTGCCTGGAAGGTCGTCAGCTTTTTCTGCCGGACCAGTTCCCGGGCCACGTCGAGGCCGTCATGCGACAGCTCGGCCGATGACAGCGAGGCGCGCAGCCGGTCGATGTCCGCAGCAGGCAGCAAACCGCTGTGCGAAAGCGACTGAACAAACTGCTCTGTTGAGATGGACATATCCGCATGCCTGTCACGTCGTGAGGTAACAGTCAGTTTACTGTATCTTCGGACAGACTCAAGCGCCTGTCTGCGACGGCCGGCAGATTTCGTCGTCCACATGACGGTGTCTGAAATGGCTGTCATGGCCTGGGTCCGAATACCTGTTTCGCATGGATCAGAGGGCCTGTCCGGCCTCCACGCGAGGGGAAACGCAGAAACAGCCACAATCTTCCCCCGCTGCTGCTGAACTTCTGAAAATTCTGTTCTCCGGGTGAACATTCAGGACGCGGCACCTGGCACAGCGGATTTCTCCTGTCTGACAGGCGGGCTGCCCGCACGGAACCTCATGTCACCAGCAGATCTTGTTCAGGGAATCCGATCGCTGCTGGGTACTTCCGCACAACGGCGGCTGTCCCGCTGGAAGATCGTCTCCCGCCGGATTCTCGCCCTCGAAGCCGAAACCGGGCGGCTGTCCGACGAGGAACTGCAGACCCGCAGCCTCGCCCTCTGTTACCGGGCCCAGTGCGGAGAACCCCTGCGGCGACTGGTGACGGAAGCCTTTGCCCTCGTGCGGGAAGCGGCCTCCCGGCAGCTGGGAATGAAGCATTACCCTGTGCAGTTGCTGGGCGGGCTGGCCATGAGCGAAGGCTGCATCGCAGAAATGCAGACCGGAGAAGGAAAAACACTTACGGCCACGCTGCCCCTGTATCTGCATGCGATGGCCGGGCGGGGGGCCCATCTGGCGACCGCCAACGATTACCTCGCCGGGCGGGACGGCGAGTGGATGCGGCCGGTATTTGAATCGCTGGGGCTGACAGCCGGCGTCGTGCAGAGCGGAATGTCTTCGGCCGATCGGCGGGCGGCCTATGCCTGCAGCATCACTTACGGCACCGCCCGCGAATTCGGGTTCGACTTCCTGCGGGACCGTCTGCTCGGTCGTTCCCGCTCGGATGGCATGTCCGCGCTGCTGTTTGGTCAGCCGTCTGCCGACACTGCCGAGACCGACAGCATGGTCCGCATCCGCACGCACTTCGCGCTGATCGACGAAGCCGACAGCATTCTGATCGACGAAGCCCGCACCCCGCTGATCATCAGTTCCCTCTCGCCCGAGGAAACAGAGCTGGAGGAAGCCTGCTACCTGTGGGCAGCGTCGGTGGCCCCCAGGTTTCTGCTGGTCGATCATGTCACACACGATCCCGTTCGCCGGCAGTACCGGCTGACCGCCGCCGGCCGCAGTCTGGTACATGCTCTGGAGAAGCCGCAGGCGCTCAACCCGGCCGGCCAGCTGCAGCTGTATGAATTCGTGGAGCGGGCCGTGCGGGTGGAACATGACTTCCAGCGGGACCGGCACTACATCGTGCGGGAGGGCGAGGTCGTCATCGTCGACGAATTCACCGGGCGGCTGGCCGAAGGCCGGAAATGGCGTTCGGGCCTGCATCAGGCGGTGGAAGCCCGCGAAGGTCTGCCGCCTTCCGTGCAGACTGGTCAGGCGGCGCGGGTCACTGTTCAGGAACTGTTTGCGGAATACACCCACTTCGCCGGCATGACGGGCACGGCGTCGTCGGCCGCGCGGGAGCTGAAACAGGTTTATGGTTCGCCCGTCTCGGTGATTCCCACCGCCTTCCCCAAACAGCGGGAGGTCCTTTCCCCCCGGGTTCTGCCGGATGCCGCTTCCCGCCGGGCGGCGGTGGTCAGCGAAATCCGCGAAGTGCTGGCCCAGGGCCGGCCCGTCCTGGTCGGTACCCGCTCCATCGACCGCAGCGAGGAACTTTCCGCCGCGCTGGCGGAAGCCGGCATCGCCCACGAGGTGCTGCACGCGCGGCATATCGACCGGGAAGCCGAAATTGTGGCACGGGCCGGGCAGCCGGGCCGCGTGACTGTGGCCACCAACATGGCGGGCCGGGGAACAGACATCAAACTGGATGAAGACGTGGCGAAACGCGGGGGGCTGCATGTCATCGCGACAGAGCTGCACGATTCCTCCCGCATCGACCGCCAGCTGTTTGGCCGCTGCGCCCGGCAGCGGGATCCCGGCAGCTGCCGCCAGTACGTTTCGCTGGAGGACGACGTCCTGAAGAACGGGCTCGGTGAGGAAGCCGCCCGGAAGTTTCAGCACCGATCGCGGGAAGGGCTGGTTTCCGGCAGCATCCGGTCGGTGCACCTGATCCCGCAGTTCCTGCGGGCGCAGCGTCTGGTGGAACGCAAACACGCCCGCCAGCGCAAAATGCTGATGCATTTCGTCAGCCGCCGGAACACCGCCCAGCACCGCATGGGGCAGGATCCGTACCTCGATACCCCCTCCTGAGTGGTCCCTCCTGAGTGGTCCCTCCTGAGTGGTCCCTCCTGAGTGGCCTGTCCTGAACGTCCTGTCCTGAGTTCGCTGTCCTGTCAGCTTCCCCGGCCCGGTGACTCGCGACGACCGACTCGCGACCAGTAAATTCCGGCCCACAGATCCCGGCCCCGGCACATGCTCTCCCAGGTGAGAACCCCTGCAGTCACGAGGAGCGTGGGCGTCCCCGGTATCGACCGTCTCTTCCGCAGGTCAGGCGATTGCCTGACCTCGATTACCTGACTTCGTTCCGACGGTACCAGCTGGTGCATTCGGCTTCTTTTGAGGACGCTGCTGCACCCGCCGGCGGAGAGCGCACCTGCAGCGAGTGGCTCCAGGCAGCGACCAGGCGGGCCCGAAAGGCGAGACCAGCCAGAGAATAACGGAAGCCGTACAGCCGGCCAGAACTGCCGGAACCTGCCGGGAAGCGGCGAACAGACCATGATCTGAACTGCGGCGGCTGGTATGCTGAAAGACAATATTCCGCTGAGATTGACGAAGACTGCACGACCACGGGGTGGCTGCCTGGCATCGGCGGCCAGCAGACAGACAGCCCCCGGGGTGCCGGACAGTCTGTTCCGCAGATATGCAGAGAGAGGGCAGTCCGCATGACGGACGACGATCCCGAGAAAACAGTCGGCCCCGGTTCCTCCAGGCCGGATCCCTCAGAAACGCTGCCCGGCCAGGGACCACGTTCCGCGGACGACAGCGGAGAGATCACCGCGTCCGGCGCGGGCTCGGCGGAGATCGACGAAGCGCTGCTGCGCACCAGCCCGGACGGGAAACATCCCGATGCGGCTGCGCCCGATGCACAAGAAATCCCCGGTCCGGAAGACACCTGTCCGCCGGATTTCGATCCGGAAGGCAGCGTCCGTCTGACGGGCTCCGGTGTCTCGGCCGCCCCGGTGCTTCCGTCCTCCTTCGGCCCGTACCGCATCATCAGCCAGCTGGGCGAAGGTTCCATGGGTACGGTGTACCTCGCCCGCGACAGAGACCTCGACCGCCAGGTGGCTCTGAAGGTTCCCAAATTCAGCTCGGCGGAAGACTCCGATGTGATCGGCCGGTTCTACCGGGAAGCCCGCGCCGCTGCCACGTTGCGGAATCCGAATATCTGCCCGGTATACAACGTGGGCGAAATCAACGGGATTCATTACCTGGCGATGGCCTACATTCACGGTCGCCCGCTGCAGGATTTCATCAACCCCGAGAAACCCCGTCCCCAGCGGCAGGTGGTCAGCATCGTCCGCAAGCTGACAGGGGCCCTGCAGGAAGCCCATACCCTGGGGATTGTGCATCGTGATCTCAAGCCGGCCAACATCATGATTGATGAGCGGCAGGAACCGATGATCATGGACTTCGGGCTGGCCCGGCACCTGATTCTGAATGACGCCGATTTCTCCAGCCAGGGCGACCTGATCGGTTCGCCGGCCTACATGTCCCCGGAACAGATCGATTCCGAACTGGGCAACGTGGGCCCTCAGTCGGACATCTACAGCACCGGTGTGATGCTGTACCAGCTGCTGACCGGCCGGCTGCCGTTCCAGGACAGAACGGTCAATAAGGTCCTGGTCCGTATTCTGACGGAAGATCCCCCGGAACTCAGCCAGCTGCGGCCCGATATCGACCCCGATCTGGCAGCCATCTGTCTGAAGATGATGGCCCGCCTCCCGCGGGAACGCTACCAGTCGATGCGGGAAGTCCGGCAGGCCCTGCGGGACTGGGTCATCCGGAACCGCGCTCAGCAGCAGCCAGACGAATCTGCCCGCCCAGGTTCCTCCGCCCCGGCGAATTCCGGCCGCACCAGCAGCAGTTCCCCGGCCGTTCCATCCCCTGAAGACACGGTGTACGACCTGGGTGTTCCCGCACCGAAGGGAACGGCGGACGGGACATCACCCGGAACGGACAGCGGCAGTGACAGCGGCGCGGCATCCGGCAACGGGGCAGACTCCGCGGATACCTGTCCGTCCGGCTTTGAATCGCCCGAGGCGACGCAAAGTGGCACATCTCAGGAAGGCCGGGCCGACAGCACCGCCACCGACCTGAAGGGAACACCGGAGGATTCCGCTTCCGGCTCGCATCCGGGCTCGCGAACCGCGGTACTGGAAGGCCCGATCAGCGACTCGGCGCCGGCAGCCCGTTCCGGCTATGTCGGCAGTTCCAGCGGTTCCCGTGACGGCAGTTCCAGCGGCAGTCGCTCCGGTGCGGGTGGAGCGGCCAGTTCTTCCGGTGCCGAAGACGATGCTTCCGCCACCTTTGCCGAGCACCTCGACAGTTCCGCCAGTTCGCATTCCGGGCCGCTGGCCCCGGTGCCTGCGGCGCCTTTGCCAGAGTTCGCCGAAGAAGGCGACGCGCTGGAGATCCCCCACGGGCGGGTCCAGCTGCAACTGGTGCAGGATGGCCGTGTGATCGACGGGCGGTCGTTCGATATTCCCGCCGGTTCCGTGGGCTGGCTGGAACTCAAAATGGCGGTTGAACGGGATTCCGTGGCGGGACGCAATCGCCGCAAAAGCATGCAGCACCGGCTGGCGTCGATGGTGCTCAAGCTGGGCGGAAGCCTGCACATTGCCTTCGACGGTGCCGCTGCCAGCCAGACCCGTGAAATCAGCCACGAGGCCGAGCTGCCTTCCCGCGAGTTTTCCATCTCCCGGGTGAAACTGCAGAAAATCTCCCGCTCGGCTCAGGCCGCCTTAAGTGAGATCTGCCGGCTGGATACCCTGGAGGAAGCCGATCTGCACGGCACCCGGCTGTCTGCGGAACAGACCGCCGACCTCGCCTCGCTGCCGCTGCTCAGGTCACTCAATCTGGCCGGCCGGCATGTGACTGACGAGACCCTCGCCCTGCTGAGTTCCGCCACGTCGCTGCAGTCGCTCTTCCTGTGGAAATGCCGCGCCACGGGGCAGGGGATCGCTTCGCTGTCTTCTCTGTCGCAGCTCCGGGAGCTGGGAATCGAATCGCGGGATCTGACGGACGACGGCCTGGCGGGCCTCGAACAGCTGACTCTGCTGGAAACGCTCAGCCTGAGCAGCCGCCGCGTGACCGACAAAGGTCTGTTCTTTCTGGCCAGTCTGCCGAAACTGAAATCCCTGGGGCTGGGCCAGACACCAATCCGTGGAGACGGGCTGCTTTCACTCAGTGAGGCCACCGAACTGAAACAGATGTGGCTGCACCGGACTCACCTGGACAATGCCGGGCTCCGGTCACTTTCCGTCTGCCCTCAGCTGGAAGCACTCGACCTGGGTGCCACCCGTGTCGACGATGCCGGCCTGGCGACGCTGACTTCTCTGGCCCGCCTGAGAACACTGCTGCTGTACCAGACCCGCACCGGCGACCGGCAGCTGGACCAGCTGACGGACCTGCCTGAACTGGAAGTGCTGAACCTCAATGAAACCCGGATTACGGAACAGTCTCTTTCCGTACTGGGGCGGATGCGCAGGCTGCAGTTTCTGCATGTGGCCAACACGGCCATCACCGCACCGGGTCTGCATCGCCTGCGGCGCGATCTGCCGGGCTGCCGCATCAAGGGGGGAGGACCGCCCGTGGCAACGTCCATCGACAGTGCTCCCGATTCGCTGTTCGGCGAACTGGAAGATATCGACGCTTATGGCGAGCTGCGGGAAACCGTCGAGTGGATTCTGCAGCAGGGTGGAAAGATGGAAATCTCCGCCGGTGGAGAACCACGCACGCTGGTGACGGGCGACATTCTGCCGGACGTGGATCTGGAGGTCATCTCGGTTGTACTG
>JAGQPV010000099.1 GCA_020426545.1 Planctomycetaceae bacterium | reverse complement strand
CTCCGCCGATGGCAACCTGCGTTCGTACCTGGCCGCCGATGGCCAGCTGCTGGAGATTCAGCCGCTGAGCGAACCAGCCACCGCGCTGGTCGTGCCCGCTGAGGGAAATCAGATCTTCACCGGCTCGGCCAGCGGGGCCGTGCACAGCGGCCAGCTGTCGCTGACGCAGCTGCTGCCCGGCCACACCGGGGCTGTGAATCGTGTGGCGTTCCATCCCGATGGAGCCTCGGTCTTCTCGGCCGGAGCTGACAAAACCGTCCGACAGTGGAACCTGATGACTGGTCAGCAGCTGGGAACCTATGGCGGGCATACCGATGCCGTCATTGGACTGGCCATCACTGCCGATGGCATGCAGCTGCTGGCGGCCAGCCGGGATAAGACGCTCCGCGGCTGGAACGCAGCCAACCGCCAGCCCACGTTCACCGTCACCCATGCCGTTCCCTTCCGGGATCTGGATCTTGATCCGCAGTCGGGCCGGATGGTGACCACCGGCGACGATCGCGTTGTCCGCCTGTGGGATCCCGTTTCGCAGCGCGAACTGGAACGGTTCGAAGGTCATGCTGATCAGGTTCACCGGGTGGCCATGCTGCCGGGCGGGGCCGGCGCGGTTTCCGCCGGCAACGATAAGAAGGCGGGAATCTGGACTGCCAGCGCCACTCAGGTCGTGGCCGCCGATACTGTTCGCGTGCATGCCCTCGAACTGTTGCCCGATGGCAGCGGACTGCTGACCACCGGAGACGACCGGCTCGTCCGCCTGTGGGACCTGGAAGGGAAAGAAGTCCGCCAGTTCAGCGGAGCGAATGCGGCTGTGCGTGATGTGGCGGTCTCTGCGGATGGCAAGCTGATTGCCGGCGGTGGCGACCCGCTGTCGGCTCAGAAGAACGTCTATCTGTGGAATGCGGCCGATGCCAAACTGAACACGACGATTGTCACCCCGGCGGCTGTCACCAGTGTCGCCTTCTCCGGAACGGAGACAGTCGCTGTCACCGGAGCAGATCAGCAGGTGCGGCTGTACTCTGCTGCCGACGGCAGCCTGCTGGAACAGATCGCCTTTCCGGCGGTGGTCACCACGGTGGACCACCTGTCCGACACGGGCACATTCCTGGCGGGTGGGGCGAACAATGTGGTGTATCGGTTTGGCCGCTCTCTGGTGAGAAAGTGGGAAGGCCACCCGGGCGGAACCACGCAGCTGGCCTTCACGCCCGATGGCAGCCGGCTGATCAGTGCCGGGGCCGACAAGCTGATCAAAGTCTGGAACCCGGCCGAGGGAACTGCCATCTGCCAGATCACCGGGCAGACAATCGCCGCCACCAGCCTGGCTGTCACCGATGATGGCCGGTATCTGTTCACGGCGGCCGGCGACCCGCAGGTGCGGCAGTACGATCTGCAGAACATCGCCCAGAATAAAGACCTCGCGCCGGTGGCCAGCTTCGAGCATGCCGCCGCTGTGCGCTCCGTCACCGCCTCCGCGGATGGCAGCCGGCTGTATGCCGGCGGAACCGACAACCAGATTCACATCTGGCAGACGACCACCGGCAAACTGCTGGAACGGCTGGTGGGGCACACCAGCCACGTCACCACTCTCGATGCTTCGCCGGATGGCACGCGGGTGCTCAGCGGGTCGCTCGATGACACCCTCCGCAGCTGGACTCCCTCCGTGGTGGCGGCTGTGCCCGCGCATGGAGACAGCGTGCTCGATGTGGCCTTTTCCGCCAGCGGTGAAACGGTTTTCTCCATCGGTACGGACAATATGGTGCGCCAGTTCCAGCTGCCAGGCCTCGCGGCCGGCCCGGAACTGGCGGGAGCAGAAGGAACGCTGAATACCCTGGCCGTCAGCCGGGATGGAGTTCTCGTGGCCGGTGCCGGCAGCGATGGAAGTATTCGACTGTGGAACGCGGCCGATGGAAAACTGGTGCTGACCCACAAACTGCCGGAGACCACAGCCACCGATGTGATTCTAGGTGATGATGGAACCCGGGTCACCGTGCTGTGTGCCGATCAGATGATCCGCGTGTTCTCGCTCCGGAAGGAAGGCGACGCCGCGGAACTGGTGCAGATCCAGGAATCGATCGCCCATCCGGAAGGGGCGGTGGCCCTGACCCGCGGAGATGACGAACGCTTCGTGTACAGTCTGGGATCTGATCGCAAACTTCGCAGCTGGCTGAGCAGTGAATTCGGCCCAAGGCAGGTGTTTGAAGGTCACGAGCAGCCCGTGTATCAGCTCAGCTGGCGGCCCGATGGAACCCAGCTGGCCTCTGCCGGTGGAGACGGGGCCATTCGCCTGTGGGATATCGCCACGGGAGAACTGGCCTTCAGCTGTGAAGGGCATACGACGCCGGTCACGGGGCTGTCGTTCTCAGCCAACGGACAGGAACTGGCTTCCTCCGGCCGGGATGGCATCATCCGCCTGTGGAACTGTGTCCCCCCGCCCGAGCCAGCGGAAGGCGAGGCCGAGGAGAAGAAGCCGAAAGAAGGCGAAGAAGAAGCCGGCCCGCCGCCGAAGCTGGGTGCTGAAGTCGCCCGGCTGGAAACGGGAACTCAGGCCCGAGTGACCTCGCTGCTGTATGCCCGGGGCCGGAACGAAGTGTTTGCCGGCCTGTCCGACGGGCAGTTCCTGGTCTTCAACCGGGCCGACGGCACCCAGACGGAACCCCGCGTGGCTCATAATGCGGCCATTTACCAGATGACCTACAACCCGGCCCTGTCCCGCATTGCGACGATCGATCTGGCGGGGCAGCTGGTGATCTGGAATGCGGCCAACCAGAGCATGATCTATCACCAGGCCCTGCCGCTGACCACCGGCTGGACGCTGGAGTACACGGCGGACGGCACGGAACTGATCATCGGCGGGAACGACGAACGGGTGCTGCGGCTGCTGGTCCCGCCACCGGTACGGTGACGAGGGGATGCTGATAGCTGACCCCACTCCGGGGGCAGGCAGCTGTGGGATACGAAATGCTGCGAAGGCTCACTTTACGGCAGCGGGTTCCGGCGTGATCCGGCAATCGGGAAACTGCTCCTGAAGTTGCTTAAGGCCCTCTTCCGAGACGCGAGTTCCGTCGAGATGCAGAAACCGCAGGGTGGTGCACTGGAGGAGAAGTGGAACAGCCGCATCGCTGATCAGGGTGTTTGACAGATTGACCGAACCGACTTTCGGGAAAGCCCGCAGGTGTCGCAGGTACTGCTCTTCCAGTGACGTGCCATCAAGGTCCAGCCAGATAAGACCGGGCAGTGTTGACAGTTGTTTGAGGCAGGCACCGGTAACGGGGGTATCGTCCAGTCCGATAAACTGCAGTTTCGGGGACCTGGCAAACTGGCTCACAAAGTCATCAGAGACGCCACTGCCGTCGAGATACAGGCTTTGGAGCTGCAGAAGATCAACAGGCCTCTCGAACTGCGTTGCGGGAGGCATGATGTTGCCGCAGGCCAGGTACGAAAGTCGACGACAGCGACTGATCGTCCGCAGATCGGCTGCCTGGAATTCTCCATTAAACAGCATCAAGCTCTGCAGCTGTTTCAATTCGGGCAGCACGTCCAGAGCATTGCCGTTCGACTGCAGGCCGGTGAGGTAGAGGTCTTCGAGATTCGGGCAGTTCAACAGCGAGTGCAGGCCGCTGGGGGTCAGGTGGCTTCCGTTCGCCTCCAGAGAAAGTAATCCCGGTAACCTGGAAGTGAGCTGTCGCAGCTGCTCGTCACTGAGTTGATCACTCAAGCTGAATGCAAACAGTTCCGGCCCGCATACATGCAGGGCCGCCTGCCAGACGCGGTGATCAATGCGAACATCCCTCAGATTCAACAGGGACACCGGCAACAGCAATTCCGGCGGTTCCAGCCATTCTGCCCGGCTGGTCCACTGCAGCCACCACGGGAGTTCCGCGGAGATGCCGATTGTGCCGCCGGCATCGCGAATTGTCTGCCGCATCCGGGCTTCGTAGAGCAGTCCCGCGATGACAATACCGACCGCTGTCAGTAGTCCCACCGCCAGCCCCACCCACACGATACGACGACCGGACCAACGGCGTCTGACTGCCATACCCGGGTGGTCAACAGTCGGCGCAATGCTCTGGTGCGGAGATTCGGTCAAACCTATTCCCTCTGAAGACGCGAACAGTGCTGGGAACCTTTGTCAGGCACAGAGCAGATAGCCGGAACGGCAAAGCGGGCCCTTCGTCAATATACAGGCCGTAAACGGAGTAACCTGCGGGGCGGTTCACTCGGGCGGGGACTTGCGTTCAATCCGGTTGGTGCGATGTTTGACTGTGGAACGTTTCACTTCCAGGCCGCTGCTGTGGGAAAACTGTTCCGCGAGGGTGCTGGCCCGTTGTTTCGCCAGCGGGCCAGTGTGGGCGTGCAGCAGGTAACGCAATGTGAGCGGGCTGCTGCGCTGCAGCAGCAGCGGGCCGTTCATGTTGAGCGAGGCGCCCATCCAGCCGTCCTCCCGTACGTGCCAGCGGCTGGGATAACCGGGATTGCCCGGATGATCGAAGAAGGTGATGCCTTCCACCTGTGGTTCCTCGGCATCGCCCGGCACGGGGCCGCTGTAATCCATCCAGCTGGCCGCGTGGGCGAAAATGTTCTTCTCGGTGGTGCGGCCCTCGGAGTTCGTCAGCAGTCCACCGCCAAAGTATTCGCTGAGGTAAGCCGCCACCCGCACGGCCAGCAGTCCGAAGTTGGTCTGGCCCAGTTCCAGTGATTCGGCCCGCGGACGGAGGGTGGTCTGAATTTCCACCAGCGTCTCGGCGACGTGCTGTTCCCAGTCGACAGGGCGGACAGTGCAGATGAGTTCCTGCTCCAGCAGCGGGGCCGGGTCGTGCCCGTCCAGCCAGTCGAGCGAAACCGCCATGCGGGCTTCCGTACTGGAATCCTCGTAAGCCAGCCAGTGCCGCTGGCGAATGCGGGCGGTGGTCTGGTCGCTCCAGAAATTCACACCACTGACAGCGTGGTGGGCGAACCAGATGGAACGGTGATGATCGTGATTCGGCGCTCCCGGGTGGCCCATGCGGGTGAGTGGCTGCCCGGAGGGACCATTCAGCGGGTAGAAGAACGGACGCGGAGCGGAAGACTCACCGGAAGTTCCTCCGTACCAGCGAAGCCGCTCCACGGTTCCCACCTGGAAGGAAACCTGCCCGTTCGGCAGTGGAACACAGCGGCACAGCGGAATCCCCGAAGAATCCGTCATGGTCCTGCCTTCTCGCGGATGTGTTCAGAGCGCTGGTTTGAGTTCAGGCTTCCTGACTGATGGTCTGTGTCTGGCCCGTGCGGGAGGCCTCATACAGGCCGTGTACCACTCGCAGCACCTGCAGGCCGTCCTGCGCGGTGACGGGCGGTTCGCTGTCGCCGGCCACCGCACTCACGGCAGCGGCAACAAACGGAGAATAACCCCGCGGGTTGGGGTTGCCCGTCCAGTCGTGTTCGGCGGGCGGGGTTTCGCGGCTGGTGTACCAGTGCAGCTTCGTTTCGGCCATGGGCGAGACCTGCACCCACCCGTGCGAACCCCAGATGCGGATGTGCGAATGGTAGCCGCGATCCAGATAATAGCCGGAAGTCAACGTGCCGAGGAACTGGTGCCCGTCCCGTTCGTACCGCAGGGCCAGTGCGGCCGAGTCCTCGATATCGATCGGCTGGCCGCCCACATTCCCGGCGAAACCGGTGACCTGTGTAATGTGCGAACTGGTCAGAAACGTGCTTAAGTCCAGCCAGTGAATGCCCAGCCAGGCCAGGTGCCCGCCGCCGGAACGATCTTTCTGAGCGAACCAGGATTTGTGATAACTGGTGCGGGTCAGCCGGGTCTGATCGGCGATGAGGTGCATTTCCAGGCCATACACCCGGCCGATGGTTCCCTTGTGGATCAGCTCACGGGCCTGCTGCATTTCCGGGTTCAGGCGGTTGGCCAGGGCCAGCATCAGCAGCAGGTGCCGGCTGTCGGCCAGTTTCTTCAATTTCGCAAAATCATCCGCCCGCAGGCAGGCTGGCTTCTCGGCGAACACGTGGCAGCCGGCTTCCAGGGCCAGCATGATCACTGGCGGGGCCTGGCTGGCTTCCATTGTGATCAGGGCCAGGTCGGGGCGGGCCTCGGCCAGCATTTCGCTGTGGCTGTTCCACGACCTGACCAGCTTCTCGCCCAGCGCTTTGGCAGCGGCCGCCTGATGGGTTCCATCGGGATCGGACAGAACCACCCGGCCCACGTTCGGGTCGTCACGCAGCGCGGCGTAGTAAGCCCCCAGATGCGCGCCTCCGGCGTGCGTCATCAGGGCGACGGAAACCGGTTTCGGCATGGTTCTTCCTTCCGGACAGAGACGGACAGCGGTGGCTGATGGCTGATTCCCCGGGAAAGAACCACCGGAAGCCACCCTGCTGTCCGCAGCACGGGGAAGAACATCAGGCGGCAGCCGGCTCCGCTGTGAGGGCGATGGGGACGGGCCGGCGGGCTGTCCACACCAGGAAGGCAGCGGAGGCTGGCAGAATCAGAAACAGCGACAACGCCACCGAAGGGCTGCCCAATGTGTCCTGAGCGACAGCAATCGGCAGCGGGCCGGCAGCGGCTGCAATAATCATAGCCGAGAGCGCCAGGCCCCGCACGGCCCCCTGATGCGGCCGTCCGAAATAATTCACCCAGATCACTGTGCCGGTACTGCGAATAATGCCGCCGTGCAGGCCGAGCAGGGCGCCATACAGAACGGCCCATTCGGGCGAAGGCAGGTTGATCAGCAGCAGCAGGGCCAGCGACATGAACAGCATGCTGATGGCCAGCAGCGTGCGGGGCCGCATGCGGTCTGTCAGCCAGCCGCCCAGCACACTGCTGAAGGTCGCCACAAAGGCATGAACTCCGAGAACCCCCAGAGCGGCCCGGTGCCCCACGCCCCGGCTGCCCAGCAGCGAGACCTGATGAAACACCAGACCGGTGCCCACCAGCGAACTGGTGCAGACCACCGCCAGCAGCTTCCAGAAGGTGGCTGTCCGAAAGGCTTCGCCCGCGGTGAAGACGTGTTCGACTTCATCGTCGTCCTCCACCGCGGGTGCGTTCTCAGCGGCAGGCTCTTCGTTCGTCGGCGCGGCTTCCACGTAGTGCACGTGGTGGGCCGCATGCGGCTCGGGGGGAGTGGCGGGCACGACACCATCGGGCAGCAGGCCGATGTCTTCCGGACGATTGCGAACCAGAAAGGCTCCGGGAATGACCAGCACGACCCACACGGCCGCGGCCAGCACCACCCAGGCCGTTCGCCAGGTGAGGTGCTCGATCAGCAGGTGATTGATCTGCGGGACCAGCATGACAGAGGCGGTTCCGCCGAGGCCCACCAGGCCCATGGCCATGCCGCGGCGGCGTTCATACCACTCGCCAACGAGCCAGCTGGAAATCAGAGTCAACGAACCCTGGCCGAGGCAGCGAATGGCGGCGAAGCCGAAAAACAGGCCGATGGCAGTTGTGACGTACGACATCCAGACGCAGGCGGCCCCCAGCAGAGTGGCGATCAGCGGGAGGGCGATGCGTGCCCCCCAGCGGTCGAGCAGGCGACCGATGCCGGGTAACGTCAGCCCGCCGATCAGTGTGGCGAGGCCATAGGCGGTGGAGAACTCCGTCCGCGAGAGTTTGAGATCCTGCAGCATGCCTTCGATGAAGGCCGCCACGGAATACGACTGCCCCGGAGCCGACATGAAGGTGGCCGCCGCCGCGATCAGCAGCATCAGCGAGCCCAGGGAAAACAGTCTGAGCTTAGGTGCCTCGGACCGCTGGCCTCGTACAGACGCGGTGCCCTGTGCCGCGGCGGCCGATTGCGGAGAACCGTTCGCGGCCGGTTCTTCTCCGGCAGGTGCGCGGGGAACCACGGGAGCAGCGAGGGCCGCGGCAGGTGCCACCGCAGCAGCGGCCCCATCCACCACAGCCGGGCTGAGGGATGGGTTTTCTTCTGCTGTCTCCGATCCTGTCGAATCAGATTCCTCAGAATCGCAACGGGGAGAAGCCACAGTAGAGCCACAGGGGCTGTTCATGTGCTGACATTTCACAGGCAGGAAAAACGGTCGGACCATCGTTAGCATCGCCAGACAGACTGGCCGCCACTGGCGGTTCGCTGGCGATGCCGAGCACTGATGGCCGGAAAGGCTGGAGCACTGCTGCAGGCAGGATCAATCTGCCCGCCACTCGCATGGGGGCAATCCGCAGGCCTGCTGTCGACCCGTATCAAAGTGAACAGCACGTGCCGCAGGTCGGCAGCGGAAAAGCGTTCACCATATGTTGGCGCGGGACACAATGCCCGGTCAACTTCTCCTGAGGAGAATCTCCGGGGGAGAATCGGGGTGACCGCAGGGTCGCCCGGGGAGCAATGAGGCAGGCCAGGCCCGCATGGGACCTGACAGAGTCAGGCACTCATGACCCCGGACACACCGGGAGTCGTTACGGTTCACGGCGGCGGTCTGCCGCCATCTGGTGCCTGCGTTCTATCCGATCAACAGACATGCTGCAATCCGCATCGGCCCGGCTGCAGGCTGTCCCCGGGCCTCTCACCGGGCTCCATTCACGGAGGGATCACCGGAACACTGCCAGAATCTACTGGACGTGGTGAGATTTTCGAGGCAGCCGTCAGGCGGCTGCCGCCCCTGTCTTCACCTGTTCTGAATCAGATCAATCGGAATTTTCATCGGCCCGGTTTCGCTCGACAGTTCCGCGTTCCCTCCACGGCGACAGCAGCCTGCCGGGTCTCTGACCGTACGATAACCGGGAATTGCTGCTGACGGGTTTCCCTGGTCAGAGGAGGCACCGGGAGATACCACCACCCTGGTGAACGGTTCTCCCGGGGTTGCAGCAGCTGTATACTGATATACCCTGCAATCCTGCCAGGCGGCACGCGATGACCGGGCTGCCGGGCTGGTGCAGTCTCGACGCGGTGAGAGATGCTGCGAATTCCGCCGAATTCCCAAGGAAAGCGAGTTCTCGATGCAATGTGCTCAGGTGCCTGTTCTGTTTCTGACTGCTGCACTGTGTGCCGGCGGTTCCCTCTGTGCCGCGGAGAAGGTGACGGAAACCGGAGGGCAGACGTCCGTCCGGCTGGAGCAGCTGCCGGATTCTCCTTCGCTGCTGAAAGCTCCCGCGGGAGCGAACGTCGCCGTGGCGAAGACGGCTCCGAAAATTGAATTCGCCTACTTCCCCGGCCAGTGGGAAGGGGCCCGGCTGTGGTCCTGCTGGGGCGATTCCCTGCGTGCCGCGAGCGGAAAGTTTTATGCCTCGGTGGGCGATCATGATGCACCGCACGGGACGGCTTACGTGTATGAGATCGATTCCGCCGCGGGCACGGTGAAGCTGGTGTCCGACTATCACGCGGTGGTGGGCGTGAAGGATAAAGCGAAGTACAGCTCCGGGAAGATTCACGGGGCCGTAGTGCAGGACCGCGACGGAAAGATCTACTTCTTCGGGTATCGGGGTTCGGTCGGCAAGACACGGGCGGAAGACGGCTACAAAGGTGACTGGCTGCTGAAGTACGACCCGGAAACCGGAAAGACGGAGAACCTCGGCATCGCCGTGCCGCACTGCAGCGTGCCCGTGCTGCTGTACCAACCGGGCAACCACTCTCTGTACGGGCTGGCCGTGCCCGGTAAGACGGCACCGAAGCAGCAGGACCGTTTCTTCCGCTACGACCTGGGGGAAGACAAGCTGGTGTTCAATGGCGGGCAGGAACCCAATATTTCCCGGGCGCTGATTCTGGGGAATGACGGTCGGGCGTTTTTCACCGCCGAGAAGGGTGCGAAGAAGGTCTTCGCGGAGTACAGCCCGCAGTCGAACAAGGTGACGCTGCTGGATGTGGAAGTTCCCGGCGACGGGCGGCTGCGGGCCGCCAGCCGTCCCGATTCCGGACAGGTGGCGTGGTGCCTGTCGAATGATGGCGTCATTTTCGGCTTCGACACGTCCAGTCCGCAGGTGACCGCCGAAGTGGGCACGACCTTCCCGGTGGGCAAGGCTTACACGGCGGACGTCGAGCTCGACCCGACGGAACGCTACCTGTATTACGTGCCCGGCGCGCATGGCCGCACCAGCGAAGCGGGAACACCCGTCGTGCAGTTTGACCTCAAGCGGAAGCAGGTCAAAGCTATCGCCTTCCTGAACACGCTGCTGCGGGAAGAAAAGGGATACAACCTCGGCGGCACTTACGGGCTGGCCCTGAGCGAAGATGGCAGCCAGCTGATGATCAATTTCAATGGCGCACCGCTGGGCAACAAACAGCCGGACTTCGGCCTGTGCTCGGTAGTGATTGTGCATATTCCCGAAAGCGAGCGTTCCGGCAAGTAGGCCGGTCGGGCGGAATCTGACCGACTGGCATCCGCCGTCAGTCAGCGGCTTTGAGAATTCTCTGTGCGACAACTGGTTCCCGGCTGGTCTCTGCTGCCAGTCGGGAACTTTTCATTGCTGGCGGGGATCTGCTGCAGATGCTGTTGCGGGTGCCGAGAAAGCCAGCTCCCGCCGACCGGCCCGGCAACAGTGCTGCAGTTCTGCCCGTGCGTTTGCACAGCGGGCCGGTGCAGGGGTAGGATCGTCAACCTCAACGGATCCCCCTCCTTTCGAAGGGAGTCCGCTTCCGCTGACATGGCTGACAGCATGAGCTGTCAGCCTCCACCGGGAGAGTCCATTTCATACGGCTGCCACTTCAGCCGTGATCTGTTCGGCCTGCGACTTCGCTCGACTGCAGCCTGATACGGAACTTCAGACCGTCCTCCACCCGTTCATCCTGTTCCAGAGCAGAAGGCCGCCAGCCGATGCAACCATCCGGCGACGAGTCTCCCGACGCAGATTTCCGGAACCCACCGTCTGCCGGAGCCAGTCAGAAACCCACGCTGTACCGCTATCTGGTGCTGATTCTGGTGGCATTTGCTTCCGCCAGTGCCTACCTCACCCGGCATGCTCTGGCGGCAGCCACCACCCGCATTCAGTCCGACATGGGGATCGATTCGGATGAGATGGGCTGGGTGTTCAGCGCGTTCGCCATGGGTTATTTCATCAGCCAGGTTCCCGCCGGCTGGCTGGCCACCCGCCTGGGTTCCCGCCTGGTGTTTCCGGCCATCAGCATCCTCTGGTCGCTGGCTTCGGTGTGGACGTCGTTCGTCACCGGGGCCTGGGGCATTACCGGAATGGCGGCTTCCCGGTTTGTGTTCGGCAACGCGCAGGCGGGCCTCGTGCCGATTTCCGCCCGGGTCCTGCGAGACTGGATGCCCACCACCCGCCGCGGTGTGGCCAGTGCGCTGGTCGGCGCAGCCATGTCGCTGGGCGGGTTTGTGACGATGGCCATGACGGGCCGCATGCTGGAGTCCGGCTGGAGCTGGCGGACGATCATGCAGCTGTATTCGCTGGTGGGCATCGTGTGGGCGGTCGTGTTTTATCTCGTGTTCCGGTCCCGTCCGCAGGATCATCCCGCGGTGAACGCAGCCGAAGTCCGGCTGATTACTGCCGGGCCGGTGGCCGAAGACAGCCCGTCCGCCGGGCCTGACAAAGACAGTGACGCAACGCTGACGGCGGAAACAGAAGAGCTGCTGGCGACTGCGTCTCCGGTGGAAGCCGACGAACCTCTGGACAGCGAAGACCATTCGCTGGCACCAGCCGCCGGGGGAGGCCCGTCGGTCACATTTGCCATGCTCACCAGCCTGGCCATGTGGGGCATCTGCCTGCAGTCCTTCTTCCGGGCCGCGGCTTATCAGCTGCTGGTCACGTTTTATCCCAAGTTCCTGTCCGACGGGTACGGGCTGTCTGTCACCGAGGCGGCCGATGCCAGCGGGTACGCGCTGCTGGCCGTGGTGATTGGATCTCTGCTGGGCGGTGTGCTGGTCGATCTGGTGCTGCAGCTGTTCGGCAATCAGTGGGTCAGCCGGACGGGCACGGGCTTTATCGCCCTGGCGGGCTGCGGCATCCTCACCGGCATGGCGGGAATGGGGGGTTCGAGCCAGCAGGTGATTATCCTGGTCACAGTCGGTGCGCTGTTTGCCGGGCTGGGCAATCCGCCAGCGTGGGCCGCCACCATGGACGTGGCCGGCGACCGCACCGCCGAAGTCATGGGAGTGATGAATATGGCCGGAACGGCCGGCGGCGTCGTGTTCCCGGTCATTCTGGGTTATGTGATCAAGGATATCGAAACGACCGGTGGAAACTGGGACATTGTCCTGTGGATTACCGCCGGCACCTATCTGCTGGGAGCCGCCAGCTGGCTGATTGTGAACCCCCGGCGGCCCCTGATCGAAGTGGCCTGAGTCCGACAGAGCGTTCTGCCTGCAGACGGGTCTGGCCGAGGGTGAGTTGACCGGGACAACCCGCCGGAAGTCGGCCGCACCGCCCGTGTGGACAGTGGCTGATTCCCGGTACCAGCCGCCGACCTGTTGCCGGTCTGCGGCCGACCGGTTATTGTTCGAGCCATTCGACCCGCTGATGCCGCAGGCTTCTGCCGGCGTGAGCAGTGACAGCAGTACATCGATGGTGACCGCCTGATCGGGAGAGACGGAGAATGGGACTGTTCGAAGGCAAGAAGGGACTCGTATTCGGTATCGCCAACGATCGTTCGATCGCGTGGGCCATTACTCAGGCCGTGCACGCGGAAGGGGCGACGATGGGTTTCACCCATCTGCCGGACCGCGATCCCGAACGGCCCAAAATGGAGAACCGGCTGCGGAAACTGGTGGAACCGCTGAACCCGCCGATCCTCACATCCTGCGATGTCACGAAGGACGAAGACATCGACCGGGTGTTCGAAGCGGCACAGAAGGAGTTCGGCAAGCTGGATTTCGTCCTGCATTCCATCGCCTTCGCCGACCGCGACGACCTGCAGGGGCCGACATGGGCTGTCAGCCGGGACGGGTTCAAGCTGGCCATGGAGATCAGCGCGTACAGCCTGCTGGCCCTGGC
>JAGQPV010000998.1 GCA_020426545.1 Planctomycetaceae bacterium | reverse complement strand
GCTGACGATGCTCACTCCGGAGAACTTCAGTGGCACCGTGGTGGTGTGGATCGATGCGGCAGGCAGGTCGCACCTGTTCGGCGAGAATGGCGAGCCCACAGCCCCCGTGCGGAAGCTGCTGGAAGCCGGCTCGGCCGTGGTTGCGGCTGATGTTCTGCTGACAGGCGAACAAAAGCCGGCCGAAGGCGATTCCGACAGCCTGCCGGTGGACGGGCAGTACCACGGATTCACCTTCTGCTACAACCGGCCGCTGCTGTCGTCCCGCGTGCGGGATATCCTGCTGACAGTGGGCGCGGTACGGGGTTACCTGCCGGGCACGCAAACCGTTCACCTGGCGGGCACCGGTAAGGCGGGCCCGTGGGTGATGCTGGCTCGCACCCTGGCCGGCGATGCCGTCTCTCAGACAGTCGCTGATGCCAATGGCTTCTCATTCGGAAGTATCGAGTCTACCAGCGATGCCATGTTCCTGCCGGGAGCACTGAAGTACGGCGGCCTGGGCGGGCTGACCGCAGCCGCAGTGCCCGCAGCACTGACAATTGCGGGGACCAGCGAGGTCCCGCAGGACGAACTGGCCCCGCTGAACCAGGTCTACCAGACAGCCGGCGCAAAGCTGAACCTGATCGACGGTCCGTTGACCGCCGACCAGGTGGCTGAACTGCTGCTGAAGTAATCGCCGCACAGCGGGCCGTGACGACCAGAACCCGCTCCGTGGCTGTTTCCTAATGCACGGGAAACAGCGGCGGAACGGAACTGGTGCGGTGCCTCCGCGGCGCCGGCATCACGGGAGCATGCTGACTGGCTGAGTCGCTCGGCCGGAGCGAGGACGGCACAGCCGCTGTCCCTTCGTCTGAGCGGAGTGCGTCGGCATCCGGCACTGGCTGGCCGATCCGCTGCGCCAGGCGGTCCGGATGGAATGGCCAGGGCTCGATCTCGGCCGACCGGGACGGCGGTCCGGGAACTTCCATCCGGCCACCGAGCGACGAGGGACTGGCCTGCCACTGATCGCCCCAGCCCTGAGCTGCCGCGCTCTGACCCTGCTGCCAGGCAACCACCCGACGGGCTTCGCCCGCTGGCTCCGGCTGTTCCTCGGTTTCAAGCTCCGCCCGCAGCGGGCCCAGCTGAACCGGATTGGCAAACCCATCGTGCCACGGCCCGGTGGAGGGCATGGTGGACGAAAGCGGCAGGGGCTGCAGCTTCTGACTGCCGGCGGGATGCACGGCCGCAGGGCTGGCCACCGTTTCAGCAGACGAGCCGGGCATCATCGATTTGAACCCGGAGGACAGCCGCTCCAGCATCCCGGCCTGAGGGCGGATTTCGGGAAAGACGGGAGAGCCTCCATCACGCAGCTGGGGTGGCGGCGGAGCCGTGTCGTCGGTGCCTGGCGGGGGCGGCGCAATCGGCCGCTGTCTGGCCGGTGTCGGCATGGCGCCGGGGTTGAACGCGCCATCGCCTGCGGGCTGGCCCGCTTCCACTGGCGGGGCAGCGTGCGGGTTTCCGGCCTGAGCCGGCGCCTCT
>JAGQPV010000997.1 GCA_020426545.1 Planctomycetaceae bacterium | reverse complement strand
CCTCCGGGCTGAGAGCCTCCGGGCTGAGAGCCTCCGGGCTGAGAGCCTCCGGGCTGGCTGTCCGATCCGGCTGGTTCCCCCGCGGGATCTTCTCCGCCGGGTGGCGCAGCACCTGGCGGCGAACCGGACGGGTCTTGACCCTCGGAGTTCTGTCCGGCGGGAGGCGTCTGGCCTGATGGTTGCGGGTTCTGACCGGACGGATTTTCGCCTGACGGCGGGCTGCCTGCATTCTCAGCGGGATTACCGCCCGCCTCTCCCGGCATCGGCGGAGAGCCAGGTTCCCCGCCGCCCGGAGGATTTCCTTCCCCGGCGGCGGGTTCCGCGCCAGGATTCATCGGCTGCGACGGACCGGTTGGATTCTGTGCTGCGCCATCGGCAGGTTCGCTGCCTGCCTGGCTGTCCTCCGAGCCGGACGCACCCGGCTCCGAACTGGCTGCCGCCTGATTTTCGCTGGCCTGGGCGGGCACGCGTTCCGCTGTCTGACGGGCCAGTTCCTCCTGACGACGGGCCAGCTGCTCCAGCTCATCCAGCGATTCGGCCGCAGCCTGTTCTGACTGACCAGCTGGTGCGGGTTCGCCTGGCGCCGGTGCTCCTGCTGCCGGTTCTCCTGCCGCTGGTTCACCCGGTGCCGGTTCGGCGGGTGTGGTCTGGTTTGAGTTTCCTGCCGGATCGGAACGATCTGCCAGCTGATCGGCCGGATTGTTCAACTGCTGCTGCAGCTGTTCCAGCGCCCGGGCTGCTTCCCGCTGAGCGGTGGCGTCCTGCCGGGTCAGCCGCTGGAGAGCCTCTTCCTCTTCCGCATTGTCGGCGGGAGTATTTCCCATGGGCAGGTTTGTCCGGGGAGGATTTCCGGCCTGTGCATTCTGCCCGGCCGGCATGGGTTCTCCGGCACCAGCAGCCGCCTCCTCACGGGCGGCGTTCTGTCGAGTCAGCCGCTCGAGTTGTTCACGGGCCCGCATGGCATTCTGCAGCGCTTCGGCCGCGGCCTGCAGCTGCTCGGTCGGTTCACTGTTGCGGACCAGCTGCTCGGTTTCCGTGGCGATCTGTCGCAGTTCTTCCGCTTCGCGGGCCAGCTGCTCCGCAGTGGGAGCCGGTGGTGCCGCGGACTGAGCAGAGGAATTCTCACCGGGCGCTCCGGCGGGTGGAGCGGACTCCGCGCCAGCATTGCCCGGGTTCTCCGCGGCGGGAGCGTTCTCTCCCGGAGTCGGGCTGTTCCCCGCGGGTGGATTGCCGGCCGGTGGATTGCCGGAAGGGTTCTCGCCTGGTGGCGTGCCGTCCGTCGGTTTCGCCGGCTGGTCTGTCGTTCCGGGAGTGCCTGCTGGCGGCATGTTGCCCGGCCCCGGCTGGTCTGTTCCTTCGGCTGCGGGCTGCGGGCTCGCACCGGGCTGCTGGTTCCCGGCTGAAGGCACGCGGGATTCGGCCGCATCGGCCAGCTGATCCTGCCGGCGGGCCAGGTTCCGTGCCCGTTCCGAGGGAGTCTGTGCGGTGGCATTCTCCAGCCGCCGGGACAGCTCCTC
>JAGQPV010000996.1 GCA_020426545.1 Planctomycetaceae bacterium | reverse complement strand
GGCTTCCGGGTGGCCCCCGCAACCAGGGTGGCGGTGGCCCGCCCGCGGGACAGCCGCAGGCCGCCGGGCAACTGCAGCGGGAAATCGAAGACTTTCTGAATCAGGTGAATCGGGGACAGAAGCGACCCGCTCCTGAGGCTGCTGAACCGGTGTTCGACGCACCGCGGGCCGAACAGCCCCGGCGCCGGGTGGAACAGCAGCCGGTGGAATCCGCAGCCCAGGCTCAGCTGGAGGAACGCCGGGCGCGTCAGGAACAGGCTGCCCGCAGACGGGCGGCTGCGACAGCCTCAGCCCAGTCGGCTTCCCGTGCTCCGGCAGCATCGCTGGATCAGTCCCGCCGGGATCTGCTGCAGCGCGAAGCGAAACCGCCGTCGGGCAGAGAGCAGAAGCGCCCACGACGGGTGGCAAACCGGAAACTGGCCAGCAGCCAGCTGGGCAGTTCCCTGCGGGATCACCTCAAAGAGTACATGGGCGAGGACCATCTGCCGCAGCAGGTTCGTGACCGGCTGGTCGACGAGGTGGAAGCCCACCTGGGCCGCATGGCGAACAGTGCATCCTCCGGCTATTCCCGAGCCGAACAGATGAAGCACAGTCTGATCGCCGCCCTGAAGGACCCTGATCAGGTGCGGCAGGCCATTCTGGTCCACGAGCTGCTCACGCCCTATTCCAGAAGCCGGTTCCAGTCCCGCCGCTGAGCGGGCTGCCGGCCAGGTTCCCGCTCGCTTCCCGTGCGGAACTTCCGGTGACGCAACGGACCTGAAGAGCACTGCTGGAACCTTCTGATGTCCCGCCCCTCCTTCGCGGGCGGGAACTGCGCGAGGGCCTCAGCAATGCAGCCCATTTCAGGCGGAACAGCGGGCAGGTTGCTGTTCTAGAACAGGTCCGGCCAGTCGGCACCGATGGCCTGCTGCTGGATTTCCGTCAGACGGGCAATGCCCAGATCAGCCAGATCGAGCTGTGCATTCAGGCTCTGGCGGGAAAATGGCCGGCCTTCGGCTGTTCCCTGAACTTCGATCAGGTCGGCTTTACCGGTCATCACTACGTTCAGATCGACCTCGGCGCGGCTGTCTTCGGAATAATCCAGGTCGAGCAGCGGTGTACCATCGACCACACCCGTACTGACAGCCGCAATACTTCGCGTCAGCACGTTCGAGCCGCCGGGCAGCACATCCCGCAGCGGGGCGAGGGCATCGGCCACGGCGATGAAGCCGCCGGTAATGCTCAGGGTGCGTGTCCCGCCATCGGCCTGCAGGACATCGCAGTCGACAGTGACCGTTCGCCCGCCCAGGGCCTGAAAGTCGACAGCGGCCCGCAGGCTCCGGCCGATCAGCCGCTGAATCTCCGTGCTCCGCCCGTCGACCTTGCCCCGGTCCCGGTGCTTGCGGGGAGCCGTACTGCCGGGCAGCATGCTGTACTCGGCTGTCAGCCAGCCCGTCGGGTTCTCTTCCCGGGCTTTCCAGGGAGGAACGCTCTCATCGATACTGGCCGTCACCAGCACCACCGTGCCACCGGCCCGAAT
>JAGQPV010000995.1 GCA_020426545.1 Planctomycetaceae bacterium | reverse complement strand
GTCCAGCACCCGGCGACGGTCGGGGAGTTCACAGACCACATTCTCAAACGTGATTTCCCGGGACAGCGGTTCGAGAAACTTCGCCCCCACAGCCTGGCCGACTTCGGGAATCCGGTCGAGATAGTGGAAGATGCGGTCGGCAGCCAGTGAAGCGGGACTGCGATCCGCTTTCAGCCGGGCCAGCGCTTCCAGCGGATGCCACAGACAGCCGATGACCGCCAGCAGCAGGCCGCCGGCAGCTACGGGAAGTTCCTCCCGGCCGGCGAGTACGCGAACGCCAATCAGAAAGACTGCCACAGCCACCACGGCCATCACCAGGCAGCGGGCACTGGCCCGCGCCACCCGCTGGCTGTTTTCAACCTGTCCACTGCTGACGCGAAAACGCTCCAGATGCTGCTGGAACTGGGCATGCTCAAACTCCTCCATGCCATAGCCACGCACCAGCCGGGTCTTGCGTAGCCCTTCCCCCAGCATCCGCAGTTCGGAATCCGCTCTGGCGGCGGAACGGGCCAGCACGGCGTCGTAACGTCTCTGCTGCCGCTGCAGCACGTACCAGCAGGCGAACAGCGGAATCAGACACAACAGGGCCAGATTCCAGTCGATCAGCAGGGCCAGCAGCACCAGCAGGGCAATCAGGACGGGATAGCGGCCCAGACGCACGGTTCGCAGGCTGATGCCTTCCTGCAGCTTCGCGATATCATCGGTGAACAGGGCGATGGCGGCCGCTCCGCTGCGATCCGTCAAATCTCCGGGAACGAGCCGCAAGGCCTGCCGATGCAGCTGCCGCCTTAATCGCGTCACGGTATTCACCGCGGCCCGCGAGGCCAGGGAACTCCCCCGGGAATGCGCCAGCAGACGCAGCAGCCCCAGCAGAAAGGCGGCCAGCGTCACCGCCACCAGCGCCCCCTGGTTGGTCCGCAGGAAACTGAACTGGCGGAACATTCTCGCTGAAATGTCGCCCACGAACCGTTCCCGCACCCGCCACACGGTGGGAAACAGTCCCAGATCGCGATTGGGCCCGGCCGTCAGTTCCAGCCCCGACAGTTCTGCTGCCTGCTCCACTTCGGAGACGGCCAGATTCAGACTGCCCTGGTGCACCAGCAGATCCAGCCCGACGGCCAGCACCAGCAGCAGGCAGCACATGACCACTGCCGCGGCGGATGACCACAGCATCGACCGGAGTGCCACTTCACGAGACAGTTCCCGCGGGGGAAAGGCACGTTCAAACGCATCGGGACGGGATACTGCCACGGGCATGACCTAAGTCTGGGTTCCGGCGACAACTCGGGAGGTGCTCCCGCGGGCGGCAGCGAGCCGGGTCAGCGGAGGCACCATCAACTGAATCGCCGCAGAGCTATTTATTACAGGGACTTACACCGGGTCACCAACTGTTCGAGCTGGCAGGCTCGGAGGATAAATAAAGTCTGGTACGACACAACTCCTGAAATCAGGTGGCCCGGCCGACATGGAAGCCGCACCGTGCACGCCGGCCCGCGATGGCATCAGACAACGCACCCGCA
>JAGQPV010000994.1 GCA_020426545.1 Planctomycetaceae bacterium | reverse complement strand
GTTATTACAGACCTGAAGCCACTGCTGGACCAGCCAGCAGTGGCACACGGATACCAGGCCTGGCTTGATCGTCCTGCCTTTGCTCGCGTTACGACAGAACACCTTTCCGGACAGCCACTCAGTGGCCGGTCTCGGGCAGCGGGGGCATGCCGACTGCAGGCTTACAGGTCGTCGAGCGAAGGACCAGCGTCGGATCCGACTTCGGAAAGCTTCCCGCCGCCATCGGTCGCCACCGCCACATTCCCGGCCGTATCCAGGTAGATCTTGTCCTGCATGATCTCGGCCACGACCACTTCCATCGGGTTGTTGCTGGGGATCTCGACGAGCGGCCGCGCGCCGCGGTTGAGCGCGACCAGCCGCTTCTGGATCAGCGAGGACAGCTTGAACCGACCGCCAATCTTGTTGACGATGTTCTCTTCTTTGAATTCATCCAGCATATCTGTCAGTCTCCGGCTGTGGCCTTCAGGATCTGTCTGATTTCTGCAACGGCCCGGTCGAGTGTATCGTTCACCACCTGGTACCGGTAATGTTCGGCGGCCTGAAGCTCCTGCCGGGCTGTCTGCAGCCGCCGCTGGATCACTTCTTCAGATTCCGTACCACGGCTCCGCAGCCGCTGCTCGTAAACTTCGGCCGAAGGGGTCTTGAGGAACACGGTGACCGCATCCGGATACTGGCGGATGACGGACATTGCGCCCTGCACATCAATTTCCAGCAGCGGCCAGTACCCTGCCTCGATCGCGTGGTCGACTTCGCTCTTCAAAGTGCCGTACCAGTTGCCCGAGCCATGCACCTCCGCGGATTCCAGGAACTCGCCATCCGCCCGGCGTGTGGAAAACTCATCCGCCGACAGGAACCAGTAATCCTGTCCGTGCTGTTCTCCCTCGCGGGGTTTGCGGGTGGTGGCCGAAATGGCCTTCCTTAACGGCACGGGGGATTCGGCCACGAGTCGGTTCACCACCGTCGTTTTGCCTGTACCACTCGGACCGGAAAGCACCAGCAGATGCGGGCCGGCAGTCGAAGTATCCCCACCATCCGACACGGCTGCCTACTCCACGTTCTGCAGAACTTCGCGAATTTTCTCCACTGCGGCCTTCATTTCGACCACATGATGGGCGATCTCGACGTCGTTTCCCTTGGAACCGATGGTGTTGATCTCCCGAAACACTTCCTGTCCGAGAAACTCCAGTTTCCGCCCTTCGGATGTCTGTTCGTCGAGGAACGTCCGGAATTGCGACAGATGCGACCGCAGCCGGGTGATTTCCTCGTTGATGTCAACACGATCGGCAAAGATGCTGATCTCGCGAATCAGGTCGCTGCTGCTGACACTGACATCCGTCGTGGCAATCGCTTCCCGTACCCGTTCCAGCAGGCGGGTGGAATAGGTGGCGACCACCAGGGGGGCCCGCAGTTCAATCTGGTCGAGCCGACTGGCCAGCAGATCACACTGCTGGATCAGTTCCGTCCGCATCGACTGGCCTTCGACCTCGCGGAAGGTCTCCAGCCGGGTCAGGGCTTCCGCGAC
>JAGQPV010000993.1 GCA_020426545.1 Planctomycetaceae bacterium | reverse complement strand
CAGGTTCTTGCCGTTGAACAGGGCTGTGAAACCTTCCGGCGGCTGATTCTGCTCCTGCTCGCCCGCGGCAAGCGGTGAAGTTGCCACAGCAGCCAGCAGCAGGACCATGCCGGCTGCAAAACGGGACGGCAGACTGGATCGCATCATGGGAGTCTTTCTCATCTGAATCGGAAGTTCCTGGCGCCCTGTCGAGGCCTGGTCGTGCAATGCAGCGGCGCAATCCACCCGCGCTGCGGGTTCCCTGTCAGGGATTGCGGCCGATTTCGGCAGCCCTGTGCGGGTGGTTCGGCTGCTGCAGATTCTCTGGACTCCTTCATGTTGACCTGCAAGGGGTCACGAATCAACTCTCCAGCCCACTCGACCGCCGGATCTGAGCCGGAGCTGGCAGCATGACTGGAACGGAGGCCCGAGAAAGACCCGGGCGATCGACCCGACCGGGAGAGGTCTCGCGGCGAAGTCGCACGGCGAAGTCGTACACGGCCCTGTCGCGAACGGTGGAGCGGCCCGCCGGGGGCACGTGACTGAGCGAAACGGCTGTTTTGTGGCGTCAGTCGCGGGCGAACAGAGCGGCCGCCAGCTGGCCGCCGAACCCCAGAGACAGCTTCAGCCCGAAAGGCAGGTTCTTCCGCACCGCCTGACCGGTCGCCATCGACAGGCAGCAGCCCGCACCCGGCCGCTGCAGGTTCACTGTCGGCGGCACGAGTCCATCCCGCATGCCCAGCAGCAGGGCGGCGGTTTCCACACTGCCGGCGGCACCCAGCAGGTGGCCCAGCCCGCCCTTCAGGCTGGTACAGGGGATTCCCGCCGTGGCGGGGCCGCACACTTCCTGCACGGCGCGGCTTTCGGCCAGGTCATTGGCCAGAGTGGCGGTGCCATGCAGGCTGATGGTGCCCAGCCGGGCAGGGGCAATTCCCCCGGCGTGGCAGACGGCATTCAGCAGATGAATCAGGCCGGCGGGTTCTGTTTCCACCGAAGTGATACCGGACAGATCGGCCCCGCCCAGCCCGGCCAGCATCCGTCCGGAAATGGCTGCTCCCCGGGCCCGGGCATGACTTTCCGATTCCAGTACGAGAATGCCGGCCCCTTCGCCCACGGCGAAGCCGTTCCGGCTTTCATCGAACGGCCGACAGGCAGTCGCGGGGTCTTCGAAGCCCCGGGCCAGCACACCCAGCCGGCGGAACGAGGCCAGCACGGGCAGTTGCACGGAGGCATCGGCGCTGCCACACACGGCGACATCGGCTTCACCACTCTGAATGAGACTGAACCCGCGAATCAGGCTGACGAGGCCCGTGGCGCAGGCCGCCACCGGGCACAGGCTGGGCCCCTCCAGACCGAAGCGAGTCGCCACGGTGGCAGCGGCCGCGTTGGGCAGGAAGGACCACCAGGCCGCGGCCGCCGGGTCGGTGCTGCTGTCAGTCGGGCCGCCCTGCTCCCGCAGCGGGCCGGTGGCACAGGCCCGAGCGAAGGAGGTCAGCCCCCCCTTGCTGGTACCGATGATGCAGGCAATCCGCTCGCTGCGAATTC
>JAGQPV010000992.1 GCA_020426545.1 Planctomycetaceae bacterium | reverse complement strand
CTGCTGGTTCCGGGCGCTCCCGATGGTATGGCCACATTTCCCGGCCCCGATGGTCTGACCATTATCGTGCGAAATCACGAGGTGAATCCCAACAGCTCCGGCCCGTGGGGCCGGGGGGCGGAACTGCTGAGCAAGGTCGATGTCAGCCGCATTTACGATGCCGGTGAAGGCAAGACTCCCGCCTGTGGCGGCACGACGACCATCGTGTACGATACCCGCACCGGGAAAACCGTCCGCGAATTTCTGAGCCTGGGCGGAACCACCCGCAACTGCGCCGGCGGTCCGACTCCGTGGGGCACCTGGGTCACCTGCGAAGAAACCGTCTATGCGGCCGGCCCGGACCAGAAGAAGAAATACGTGGCCGAGAAAGACCACGGGTACTGCTTCGATGTGCCCGCCACTGCCGAGCCGGAACTGACTCAGGCTGTACCGCTCAAGGCGATGGGCCGGTTCAATCACGAGGCCATCGCGGTCGATGCGAAATCCGGTGCCATCTACCTGACGGAAGACCGCAACGACGGCGCTCTGTACCGCTTCCTGCCGAAAACTCCCGGGAAACTGGCCGAAGGCGGGCGGCTGCAGGCACTGGCCCTGGTTGACACGAAATCGGCCGACACCCGAAACTGGAGCAGTGGCGGCCCGACGATCCTGGAAGGACAGAAGCACGCTGTCCACTGGATTGATCTCGATGACGTGGAAGCCCCGAAGGACGATCTGCGGTACCGTGGATACGAAGCTGGTGCTGCCCGCTTTGCCCGGGGTGAGGGCATGTGGACCGGTGAAGACGGCATCTACTTCGCCTGCACCAGCGGCGGGCGGGCTCATGCCGGGCAGATCTGGCGGTATGTGCCTTCAGCCAGTGAAGGAACCGAGGCAGAGGCGGCGCAACCGGGCACGCTGGAACTGTTTGTCGAACCGAATGACGTGGAACTGGTCAAGAATGCAGACAACCTGACAGTCGCTCCGTGGGGCGATCTGGTCGTCTGCGAAGACCGCAGCGACGAGGTCGTTCGACTGGTGGGTGTCACCCCGCAGGGTAAGCTGTATACACTGGGGAACACACCGACACGCGGTGAGTTTGCCGGGGCGACTTTCTCGCCGGACGGCACCACGCTGTTTGTCAATATTCAGCATCGCGGGCTGACCCTGGCCATTACCGGCCCATGGGAAAACCGGGAGGGCTGAACTGCTGCCGTGCTGGCAGCAGACAACGAGACGGAAAAAGCTGCAGGCACACGAACAGGCACCAGGTGAAGCAGGAGTTGGCGTATGTCCCGGCAGACGAGGAATTTCTGTGGGATCATCTGGTGCATGCTGACAGCACTGCAAGTTTCGGGTTCGCTTGCTGCGGCGGAACCGGCCGTCAGTTTCTCTCGGGAAATTCGGCCCCTGCTGGCGAAGAAATGCCTGGCCTGTCATGGTTCAGACGCAGACCACCGTGAGGCGGGACTGCGGCTGGACATGCAGGCCGGGGCAACCGCCGAGCTGGACAGCGGCGAGCGGGCCACTGTGCCCGGCCAGCCAGAG
>JAGQPV010000991.1 GCA_020426545.1 Planctomycetaceae bacterium | reverse complement strand
GGGTGGAAATCATTCAGACGCTGCCCCGGCCCGCCCGCTGGTCTGAATATCCCCCCGGCAATCAGCGTCTTCCGCCACATTCCCACCCGCGGAAACAGCCGTCGCCGCGTGTGCGACATCAGCAGGCATCCGGCATTTCAGCCGCTGGACATCTGCCTGGCCGGCATGCGGTACACCTGGCTCGCCACCCGCTGCGACACGCGGGAATCATGCGTCACCCAGACGGTGGCCCGCCGGTCCGATGCGGAATACCAGTTCCTCACCAGCTCCTCCACGGCCAGGGCAGTCGGCTCATCGAGGCCGGTCCCGGGTTCATCCAGCAGCAGAATCTGAGGCTCCAGCTGAATTGCCCGCAGGAGGGCCAGCACCTGGCGTTCTCCACCGGAAAGATGCCCGGTCTCACGATTCAGGAAACTGGCCGACCAGCCGATTTCCGCCAGCGCCGCCAGTACCGCCTCCCGCTGATACACCAGACCGGCGGGGCAGTGTCGGTACGTGAAAGGCTGCTGCAGGTTCTCTTCCACGGTGCCGGCAACAGCTACCGCCCGCTGCTGCAGATACACCACCTGTGTGCGAAATGCTGGGACATCCCGCGGGGCCACAGAGCTGCCGTGCCACAGAATTTTCCCTTCAGCGGGAACATCCAGCAGGCACAGCGACCGCAGCAGCAGCGTTTTGCCGGAACCGGATGGACCGGACACGAGCCACCGCTCGCCCGGGCGAATGCTCAGATTGATATGGCGAATCAGCCAGTTTCCGGCCCTGTCGCCGCGACCGAGGTCTCTCGCTTCCAGCAGCGGCGCATCGCCTGCGGACGATCCGTCGGCCGGCAGCCTCTCTGCTGGCGAATCTTCGCTCGCGCCGGCCCCGGCAGACATCAGATCCGCTCCAGCAGCGCACTCTGTTCTCCGCGGGTCACCTGCTGCGGATCCAGCACGGCTGGTGCAAGGCTGCCCAGATTCACCACTGCAGCTGCGACTCCGGTCCGCACAGCTTCCGGGACGGTGGCTCCTCTGGAAACTGCCAGCGCAATTCCGGCAGCCAGCGAATCTCCGCAGCCAATCGGGTTCACCAGCTCAGCCACGGAGGGAGGAATGCAGCGAAACCGCTGAAGAGTGGTCTCCGGCAGGCTGGCACCACAGATCAGCACCGCCCCGCCACCCTGCGAGATCGCCACCCACTGAGCGCCGGCGGCATTCAGTTCGCTCATTGCCGCAAACAACTGCTCTTCATCGGCCCCGGCCAGGTCCTGGCCAATAGTCCTGCCCAGCTCTTCACGGTTCGGCTTCACCAGCAGCGGACGATGCGGAAGCGCGGCCTGCAGTTCCGCACCGCGAATATCCAGAACTGCTGGACAGGGGAACCCGGCCAGCAGTTCCGCGAAGATCCCGGCGGGCGCCCCCTGAGGAAGAGAACCTGTCAGCACGACAGCCTCCGCCTCTTCAGCCGCGGCCCGGGCAGCCACGGTGAACGACTTCAGCTCTTCCTCCCGCATCGCTCCGGCATTCTCCACCAGTTCGGTGACGGTGC
>JAGQPV010000990.1 GCA_020426545.1 Planctomycetaceae bacterium | reverse complement strand
GACCACCTGGTGCTTTCGTCCCGGGCCCGCTGCCTGGCCGGTTTCCGGAACTTTCTCAGGGACCAGACCCGGCTGGCCGGACATTTCCGCGGTTGAATTCCAACCTCTGTTCAGGTGGGTGGTACTGGCAGCAGCGTTCAGATTGTGATTGACGGATTTCCAACAGGTGATTAAGAGCACTTCTCACTTTTCCGGGGGGATGGATTGCAGTCGAAGACGGTCCAGATTCACTCCTCGATTCCCTGAACTGCAATCTGAACTGACGTACGGGTGATTCGCGAGCCTGGCCACCAGATTCTCATGCTGTTTCGGCGGATGCGTGGCCAGATGGCGATGCGTGCGGCTGGCTCACTGCTGCTGGCCGTGCTGAATTCGCTGCATGCCTGGCTGCAGCAGCAACCGGATGTCTGCCTGCCGAAAATTAAAGAAACTCACTTTTTCAGCAATTGCGACATTTTCCATCGGGGTATCGACTGGTACCGCACTCGTTTCCCGACTCCAGCCCCTGATGCAGTCATTGGTGAAGTCTGCCCCGATTACATCTTCTCGGACAGGACTCCGGCGCGGATCCGCAAATGGAATGCAAAGCCCCGCGTGGTCTATGTTTTCCGGCACCCGCTGGAGCGGGCGTTTTCGCATTACCGCATGTCCCGCCGAGCGGGAAATGAACCGCTGGATTTCCCCTCGGCACTGCGGCAGGAACCACAGCGGCTTTCCACTGGTGGCCGATTCGCATACGCCAACTACAGTTATCTGGCCCGTGGACGCTATGCCGAGCAGATCGAACTGTGGCAGCGCGAACTGCCGCAGGCGGAGTCGCTGTTCGTCAAATTTGACGATCTGATTGATGCGGGTGAAACCGGTCGACGTACTTATGAACAGATTTGCGATTTCCTCGGAGTCACATCCTCTCCGGCAATTGCTGATCGCAGCCTTCGCCTGAACGTGGCCAGTGCTTCCCGAAGCAGCCTGATTGCCGATCTGATCCACAAACCGAGTTCGGTAAAGAAGCTGGTCGGCCGTTGTATTCCCAGCCGCGATCTACGTCATCGCATGATGCTGGCTCTGGAGCAGTGGAACCTGCGGCCCATCCGCCAGCAGGAGGAAATTCGGGTTCCTCCACAGTTTGTCGAGGAAGCCCGGCAGCAGATCAGACTGCTGGCCCTCATCACGGGCCTGAATCTCGATGACTGGCTGGCCCGTACGTTCCTTCCCGCTCCGGTCAGGTCGGCTGCATAGTCCACTGACTCGGCCGGGACGGGCGATCTGCCCGGGCGATGGTTCTTCTGTCTGGCAGGAAGACCGCAGGTTCGGCTTCAGATCGAACCGCGACCCTGGCGCGGCTGGCCGTCCACTGTGCAGGGAATAAAAAATGCGGCCGGGAGGTGCCTCCCGACCGCTCTGGTCTGCCCTGAGATGGGTTCGTCCGGCCCGCTCGACTGCGGCAGGAACTCCTGCAGCAGGTACTCGGGGTGACGGATCATGGTTGGTCTTCGGGTATTGCAATACCCGTCACGTCCGCCAGCGGATCA
>JAGQPV010000989.1 GCA_020426545.1 Planctomycetaceae bacterium | reverse complement strand
CCGCAGACTTACAACGGATCGGATGACGGGTACGAGAACGTGATCACCCTGAACTACGGCACCAACGGCGAAGGGGCCTCGATTATCAGTCGGATCCTGCCGAACACAGCGGTGTCCGCCAGCCGGCAGACGGGCGCCACATGGGTGGACGAAAACAGCGATCCTCTGGCGAAAGATGCCGACGACCCGCTGGGCGTGCTCCTGTTCTCCGAGGCGGAATATGTGGAGAAGTTTGAGAAGGAATGGCACACCCCCGCCACCTGGCACCGGCCGCTGATTGTTTCGGGCGGTACCGATCAGACACTGGGACTGCTGGAACCTTACGACACCTCGAAGTTCGGTCACCTGGCCCAGCCGGACTTCAACAATCTCGACGGACTGATGGATAACATCACCAATCAGAATCTGCAGGCTGGCGGCTCCAACTGAATCCTGGCCGGAAAATTATCATCATGTTTCGCCATCATAACATTCAGACGACTCAGCCGGCCCGCTCCGCGGCCTGCCGCCGCGGCGGGTTTACGCTGGTCGAGCTGATTGTGGCTCTGTCCATTTTCCTGATCCTGAGCACCATGACCATCATGATGGTCAACGTCTCCACCAATTCCGAGCGAATCAGTTCTTCCGCCCGGCAGGTGCAGTCCTATGTGCTGGGAGCAAGAGACCGGGCCATTCATGCGGGCGAACCACGGGGCGTCCGCTTCCTGCTCGACCCGAATAACAGCAGCACCGTCAACAGCATGGTGTATATCGGCAGCCCGCAGAAATTCACGACGGGCTCCATCAACATCGGCGGTTCCATTGTTGGTAACAGCCGGTATCTCCAGCCACAGTCAAACCGCTGGTCGCAGCTCCGGCAGCGGGGCCTGCTGGTGGATTATGCCCCCATCTGGCTCGGACCCAACCGGCATTTTAACACGATTGTATATGTCGGCAGCCCCGGTGGAACCGACACCTGGGAGCTGACGAAAGAGTACCCTGGGGCCCCATCGACGGGTTCCCCGCTGCCTATCACGGAATATGCGTTACAGCTGCAACCGGCCGTCCTGCCGAACCAGGAACCCCGTCTGCTGCCACGGGGAATTGTGATCGACCTCGATAACAGCCAGCTGCCGGCGGCCTGGAGTAACAGCGGCAGCTATATCAACAGCATGGACATCCTGTTCTCGCCCCGCGGCACGATCACCGGGCGACTGGCCGCCGCGGGAGCCATTCGCTTCGTTCTGGCCGATGTGGTGGACATCGAACGCGATCTGCCGCCAGGTGATCCGCTCAAAGAGGGAGACGAACTGATCCTCAGTATCAGCACGCAGACAGGCTCTGTGACCACTCACAGCGTTGACCCTACGGATGTGAATTCGCCCGCCGGGGCCGATGACCCATTCCGCTATGCCCGACTGGGAGAGGTGTCCCAATGAGAGCTGTGCTCCGCCTTTCCCGACCGTCCGGCCTGTCGCGGACTGCCGCTGGCCGCCGCGCCGGTACGACCCTGGTCGAAGTACTGATGTCGCTGATGATCATGGCGATCGGTGTGG
>JAGQPV010000098.1 GCA_020426545.1 Planctomycetaceae bacterium | reverse complement strand
TCGACGATACGCCCATGGAGGAAGCCCGCGAGCGGCTGCACAAGCGGTATCACAACATTGCCACCACGCTGGAACAGACGGAAAACAGCGAAAAGCTGGAAGCTTACCTGTCCGCTCTGACGCACTGTTTCGACCCGCACTCCAGTTACATGTCGCCCGAAACGCTGGAAGATTTCCAGATCAGCATGCGGCTGCGACTGGAAGGTATTGGTGCGGCTCTGCGTTCGGAAGATGGCTACACAACCGTCGCCTCCATCGTTCCCGGTGGTGCCGCCGCAGCCGATGGCCGGCTGAAGGTGGGCGACAAGATCATCGGTGTGGCCCAGGCGGAGGGCGAGTTTGTTGACATCGTTGAAATGAAGCTGAGCAAAGTCGTTCGCTACATTCGCGGCCCCAAGGGCACACAGGTCAGACTGCAGGTCAAAACGGCCGACACGGGCAAGGTCACCGAATACGAACTGACCCGCCAGGAAATCGAACTGAAATCGTCCGAAGTGAAGGGCGAAATCATTCAGTCGGGCGAGCGTCTGAAGGGCACAGCCGTCCGGGTGGGCGTGGTCCACATTCCCAGTTTCTACCGCGATTTCGACGGTGCCCGCGCTGGCGACCCGAACTTCAAGAGTACCTCGCGCGATGTCCGCAAGGTTCTGGAGGACTTCGAGAAGCAGGGCGGCGTCGATATCGTCGTGGTTGATCTGCGGACCAATGGTGGTGGCGCACTGAGCGAAGCCATCGAAGTTTCCGGACTGTTCATCGATCTGGGCCCGGTGGTGCAGGTCAAACAGCAGGATGGAGCGATCAAGTCGCACGACGACGAGGAACCGGGAGTGGCCTGGGACGGCCCCATGGTCGTACTGTGCAACCGCCTGTCGGCTTCGGCTTCCGAAATTTTCGCCGGCGTGATCAAGGACTACCAGCGGGGCCTGATTGTGGGTGACTCCACCACCCATGGTAAGGGCACCGTGCAGAATGTGATGATGGTCGGTCGGCAGCTGCTGCAGTTCCTCCGGCAGGAGCAGCGGGGCGCTCTGAAGCTGACCATTAATCAGTTCTATCGCGTCAATGGCGACAGCACGCAGAACCACGGTGTCCGCTCGGATATTGTCCTGCCGTCGCTGTTCGATCATATGGACCTGGGCGAGTCGTCCCTCGATAATGCTCTGCCGTTCGATCAGATCAAGGCCGCTGCTTACCAGCCGCTGGGCATGGTGAAGCCGGAGATCGTCTCGACTCTGCGTCAGAACAGTGCGAAGCGTGTGGCGGCTGATCCCGAATTCAAGAAACTCTCCGAGCAGATTGCCCGCTATGTCGCCCGCAAGGAGCGGCCCACAATCACCCTGAATGAAGAGAAGCTGCGGGCCGAGCGGGAGCTGGACAAGAAAGATAAAGAGAAGGAAGACGAGGCGGATCAGGAAGCCGAGGACAAGCCCATCTTCCCGCAGGAGCACTACAACGACGAAGTCCTGCACATTACCGTGGATTACCTGAACGAGCTGCGTGGCCGCAAAACAGCCGCCAACTGACGTCCGGCTGCTGATGTGAGGCGGAGCAGCAGTCGACGACCTCGACTTCACTCGGGGGGACTGACTGCCGGAACCTCACTGCTGACTTGAGAACTGCATGATTCGCGCCGGGTGGAATTCTTCCGCCCGGCGTTTTTTTATGATCTGCCCGCAGGCGCAAACTGTCCGGTTCGGAGGAATGAAAAATGGTGCTCCCGGCATCATCTTGACCGTGTTCCCCGGCTGAATTAGAGTACCCGCGTCCTGTTCTGCCCGAGGCAGCTGCGGGAGCTTGTGCATTGCGGCCCGGCTGCTGCCGGACGGAACCACGCACTTTGAGGCTGACGGCAGGGAGGCCGTTTCATGAACCAGCCGGTCACAGAGACAGACCCCGCTGCGGAAACCGCGGCGATTACCAGTGGCGTCTGGCCACGGCATCTGCTCAGGCATCTGCTGCTCGATCACAATACGGGCGTGGGCTCGCGGGTACTGCACGTCGGACAGGATGGCGGCGAACTCGTCCGCTTTCTGACACACCTGGGCATTCAGGCAGACCAGTTGGACGACGATCCTGCGGCCCGGCACACCGCCGCAGCTGGCCGACCGGGGCGGGAATCGACCGATTTCCCCCGGTGCCATTATGCCGGTCCCGCTGAAGACATCCCTTTTGAGTCCCACCAGTTCGACCTGATCATTGTGGATCGGCTGCATGCCTGGGCGGGAACGTTGAACTCTCCCGAAGCGCTGCTGACGACGGCCCGGCTGCTGTCTGCCGTCAAACCGGGTGGTTATCTGGCGGTCGTCCGTCGCAGTGGAACGACCGATTTTCAGTCGGCAGATGGGCACCGCGCGGCCTGCTACGCCGAACTGCTGACGCGGTTTCCCGGAACGGTGACCACGACCGATCTTCCCGAAGGACTGACCCGTTCCGAAACCTGGAACTGGGTGCTGGGACGGCGGCCGCGTCCAGGGTATTCCATCGCGACTGTTCAGATTCCGTCGGAAGGAATTTCCCGCAATCACTGGCTGCAGACGGCCATTCTGGCTTCCTCGCAGACAGGCGGAACCGGCTGCTGTGACTGGGCGGAAACCCACAGCACCGCAGGATTCCGACGGGCCGCCTGAATCCGCCACGGGCTGCCATTCCGCTTGATTTCCGATCGCCGAGCCCGCAGACTGCGGGCTAAGGGATGCTTCCGCTGCAGGCTTCCGCAGCCTCGCGCACCAGCAGCAGGTCTTGTGATGGTTCGTTCCGGCTTCTCCAGCGATCAGCTGCCTGACGACTGATCGGGATGGAGAGCTGCTCATCAGCACTGGCAGTAAACTGTTATGAACTGGCCGCTGCTGTGTCGCCTGCTGGGCCTGCTGGGAATGCTTGTCGGCGGGTCGATGGTCTTCAGCCTGCCGTGGGCCTTTCCTGCCTGTGGACAGACAGAAACCTTTGAAGCCCGCGGTTTCCAGGCGCTGGTTGCATCGATTGTCTGCAGCCTGGCCTGCGGCGGCGTGCTGTATACCATCGGCCGTCGCGAGCGCAGCAGTATTCTGCGCAAAGAAGCCCTGGCTGTGGTTGGTCTCAGCTGGATCCTGGCCGGCATTCTGGGCAGCCTGCCGTATCTGTTCAGCGGAACGGAGCGGTCGCCGGGCGTGCCGATGACCGTGGCCGACGCTCTGTTCGAATCGGTTTCCGGTTTCACGACCACGGGTGCGTCCGTGCTGAATCAGCTGGAAGCACCCGATCCGGAGGCTGCGACAGCCGCTCCGGCAACCGAAGGTCTTCCCGCCGACCAGCCGCGGAAACTGATTCCCCGCTGCGTCCTCTTCTGGCGGTGCTTCACCCACTGGCTGGGCGGAATGGGCATCATCGTGCTGTTTGTGGCCATCCTCGGGCAACTGGGGGCTGGCGGCAAAGCACTGATGAAGCGGGAAGTCCCCGGGCCGATTAATGAATCCGTCCGCCCCCGCGTGCGGGATACCGCCGTCACCATGTGGTCGATCTACGTGGCACTGACGGTGCTGCTGACGATCATTCTGTATGCGGAAGGCATGACATTTTACGACGCCCTGTGTCACACCTTCGGCACACTGGCGACAGGCGGATTCAGTACCCGCAACGCGAGCCTGGGTTATTACGGCAGCCCGGTGATCGAACTGACGATTGTGGTCTTCATGGTGATTGCCGGCACCAACTTCGCGCTGTACTACATTGTGCTTCGCTCGCAGCATTCCGGCAGACAGTCCCCGCTGCGGGCCCGTCTGGCTCCGCTGACCGGAGACCCCGAGTACCGCGTGTACCTGGGCATTCTGCTGGTCAGCACCCTCCTGCTGACAGCCAGTCTGTACCGCAACGAACTGTACCCCGATGTCCTCACCTGCCTGCGGCATGGAGGGTTCATTGCGGTTTCCATCATGACGACCACGGGCTTTGGCACCGAGGATTTCCACGAGTGGACCGAATTCAGCAAAGGCCTGCTGCTGATGCTGATGTTCGTCGG
Source organism: Planctomycetaceae bacterium (assembly GCA_020426545.1). Classification (GTDB taxonomy): domain Bacteria; phylum Planctomycetota; class Planctomycetia; order Planctomycetales; family Planctomycetaceae; genus JAGQPV01. The sequence goes on along the minus strand of JAGQPV010000098.1, from coordinate 8,952 downwards.
TGGTTGTGCCGGCTCAACGGGTGGCGGAGTCAAAGTCATTCGTTTCATTCTGTTTCAGAAGGTCATCCGGCTGGAAATTGAACAGGCTTTCCGGCCGAATGTAATTCGTCCGCTGCGAATTTTCGGACGGACCCTGCCTGGTTCGATGCGGCACGAAGTCGTCGTCTACTTCAGCCTGGTGCTGTTCATTGCGGTCTTCAGCTGGGTGCTGCTGGCCGCGATCGAACCGGACGCCGCCTGGGACCGCGAGGGCCACAGCCGGGCCGAGAAACTGCTGGACTCCGCCAGTGCCGTGGCATCCTGCCTGAACAACATCGGCCCGGGTCTGGGTATTCTGGGTCCGCACAGCAACTATTCCGGCTTCACCTCGGCCGGTAAGCTGCTGCTGACCCTGCTGATGCTGCTGGGCCGGCTGGAACTGTTCGCGATTCTGGCCCTGTTCGTTCCGTCCTTCTGGCGGACGCAGTAAAGCCCGGTCTGGCCGGCTGGTTGCCGCTGCAGGATGAACCCCCCAGTTGAACCGACGGCCACGACACTGGCCGAATATACATTCCCTGCAGCGAGGTGGTGGGTTGCCGGCTGCTGCCGGGAATGTCACACTGAAGGGAGACAGACCGGCTTCCAGGGCAGTCGTTCAGAGCGACACTGCGCTGCAAGGGCGTCTCCGGGGATTCCACCCCGAATGCCGGAAGCTGAAAATCCCGCCACACTGCAGCTGGGAATTCCCGGCTGACTGTCCTCATTTTCTCGATCAGGTGTTTTCCGCGCGATGAAGACTTCTCCCCCCGGAACACGACTGTTCCGCCCGTTCTCTGCAACGTCTGTTCCGGCTGTCGCCGGTGCGATGGCCATTCTGTGCGGCCTCCTGCTGGCGGCTGCGGTGTCCCGCGGCCTTGCCGAAGAGAAACCCGCCGCGGCCAAAGATGATGCGGCGAAAACCGTGTGGCATCTGGTGCCGATTCCCGACAGCTGGAAACGGCAGCCGGGCGGCGACCTCGCGACAAAGGACGGATACGCCTGGTACCGCTGCCTGGTGAAGATTCCCGCCGAGTGGGAAGACGAGAAGCTCGAACTGCTGGTGGAACCGGTCGACGATGCCCGCCAGGCCTACGTGAACGGCGTGCAGGTCGGGGCTTCGGGAACCTTTCCCCCGCAGTACCGCAGTGGTCTGGGTGAAAAAGGTCGCTACCGCGTTCCGGAAGAAGCCGTACGCTTCGGCGAGTACAACACCATTGCCGTGCGAACCTTCAACAGCGATGGACGCAGCAACTTCAGCGTGGCTGCTCCTACCCTGTTCATCGGCAAATCGGCCATCCGCATGGAAGGCCAGTGGCAGTACAGCCCGGGCGACGATAAAGAATGGGCCACGACGCAGTTGAAGGAAACCCCCAAACCCTCACCCGAGATGCCGGCCGTGTATGCCACCATCGACGAGGTGGACAACCTGGAACGGTACCTGCTGCGGCGTCAGGGAGATCACGACCCGTACCCGCCCGCCGAAGCGTTGAAGACTTTCCAGGTCGCCGAAGACCTGAGGATCGAGCAGCCGCTGGCCGATCCGGTGATTGGTCAGCCTCTGTTTATCAACTGGGATGAACGCGGTCGCCTGTGGGTTCTGGAATATCTGCAGTACCCCAACCCGGCGGGCCTGAAGATGCTCAGCCGGGACCAGCACCTGCGCACGGTTTACGACAAGGTGCCGCAGGCTCCCCCGAATCATGTTCGCGGTGCCGACCGGATTACAATCCACGAAGACACGAATAATGACGGCATTTACGATGCCCATAAAACATATATCGACGGGCTGAATATCGCCTCCTGCTTTGTCAAAGGACGGGGCGGAGTCTTTGTGCTTAACCCGCCCTATATGCTGTTCTATCCCGATGCGGACAATGACGACGTTCCCGATGGCGACCCGGAAGTTCTGCTGGAAGGATTCGGGATTGAGGACTCTCACTCGGTGGTGAACAGTCTCCGCTGGGGGCCGGATGGTTGGCTGTATGCCGGCCAGGGCAGCACGGTTTCGGGTAATGTGAAACGTCCCGGGCAGAAAGCCGAAGAAGCCCATCGCAGTATGGGTCAACAGGTCTGGCGGTATCACCCGGAAACAAAACGTTACGAAGTCTTCGCTGAAGGCGGTGGCAACACATTCGGCGTGGAGATCGACTCGAAAGGCCGGGTGTACTCCGGCACCAACGGCGGTAACTCCCGCGGATTCCACTATGTGCAGGGTGGTTATTTCCGCAAGGGGTTCGGCAAGCACGGCGCGCTGTCCAACCCTTATGCCTTCGGTTACTTCGAAGATATGGAGCATCCGCCCGTTCCGCGGTTTACGCACAACTTCATTATCTATGAAGGCGATGCCCTGCCGGAGCAGTACAACGGCCGGCTGTTCGGTATTGAGCCTCTGCAGGGCCAGGTCGTGCAGAGTAAAGTCTTCCCCAACCAGACGACATTCCGCACGGAGGATATCGATCGCCCCGTGCAGACCGAAGATCAGTGGTTCCGCCCGGTGGATATTAAGGTGGGCCCGGATGGCGGGATTTACATCGCCGACATGTATGAACAGCGGATCGACCACAGCAGCCATTTTGCCGGTCGGATTGATAAGGAAAGCGGGCGGATTTACCGCATTATCGGAGCGAAAGAACCGCGCCAGCCGAAGTTCGACTACCGCAAGGCCACCGGGGAAGACCTGGTTGCCCTGCTGTCGCACCCCAACCGCTGGCACCGGCAGAAGGCTCTGCAGCTGATTGCCGACCGCCGGGATGTGGCCCTGGCCGCTCCGCTGAATGAGATTCTGAACAAACAGACGGGGCAGCTGGCTCTGGAAGCCGTGTGGGCCCTGAACCTGACCGGCGGGCTGACCGTCGAGCGGGCGATTGAACTGCTGGAGCACGAGGAACCCTACGTGCGACTGTGGACCGCCCGGCTGATGTGCGACCGTGTCGAGGCTGATGCAGAGTTCTCTGCCGCCATGGCGAAACTTGCGGAACGCGAACCTTATGATTTCGTCCGCAGCCAGCTGGCCAGTTCGGCCCGCCGACTGCCCGCTTCCCAGGCCATGCCGGTCATTGAAGCCCTGCTGAAACACGACGCGGACGTCGACCAGATGCACATCCCGCTGCTGTTGTGGTGGGCTGTGGAAGCCAAGGCGACCGAAGACCCTGCCGCGGTGCTGGCCATGCTGTCGGACCGGGAGCTGTGGTCCCGACCGATCGTGGCGAACACAATTATCGAGCGACTGATGCGTCGCTGGGCCCTGGCCGGCACGCGGAAGGACCTGATTCAGTGCGCCAAACTGCTGAAACTGGCCCCGGACAAGGCGTCCATCGACAAGCTGATGGCCGGTTTTGAAGAAGCGTTCAAAGGCCGTTCGCTGGCTGTTCTGCCGGAAGAACTGGTGAATGCGATTACCGATGCCGGCGGCGGTTCGCCCGCACTCAAACTGCGGCAGGGCAAGCCAGAAGCGGTGGCGCATGCTCTGCAGGAAGTCGTTCAGCCCGCTACTCCTGCGGCGACCCGGCTGGAATATCTGACCATTCTGGGAGAAATTCGCATCGCGGAGGCCGTGCCGGCTCTGCTGCAGGTCCTGCGGGAAAGCGACAACGAGGGTCTGCAGAAAGCCGCTCTGACGGCCCTGCAGGCTCAGAAAGACCCGAAGATCGCCGATCAGATCATCAGCATCCATCCCGGTCTCAAGCCCGAGGTGCGGGAAGTAGCTCAGACGCTGCTCTCCGGCCGGCGGGAATGGGCCAGGGCCTTCCTGCAGGCGGTGGCAGCCGGCACGATTGAGAAGGAATCCGTGACGGACGCCATCGTCCGGAAGCTGCTGCTGCACGGCGACCCGAAGATCGAGGAACTGGTCTCCAGCCAGTTTGGCGAAGTCCAGGGCGCCACCACCGAAGACATGCGGAAGGAAATTGAGCGGCTGACCGCCCTGCTGCAGATGGGCTCCGGCAACCCGTATGATGGCCGCGAGCTGTTCATGAAAAACTGCGGCAAATGTCATCTGCTGTTCGGGCAGGGTGGTAAAATCGGTCCCGACCTGACGACTTTCAAACGGGACGACCTGGGCCGGATGCTGCTGAACGTGGTGAATCCCAGTGCGGAAATTCGCGAAGGATTCGAGAACTACCTGGTGCTGACGGAAGACGGCCGGGTGGTGAATGGTTTCCTGGCCGATCAGGACAGCCGCGTGGTTGTCGTGCGGGGAGTCGACGGCCAGAACATCATTGTTTCCCGTGACGAAATTGAGGAAATGCGGGCAATTCCCCGTTCGGTGATGCCGGATGGTGCCCTGAAAACCATGAATGACCAGCAGCTGCGCGACCTGTTCGCCTATCTGCGGATGACGCAGCCGCTTCCCTGAACCGAAATGCCCTTTTCCGATATGTATCGGCGGACCCGATCTGTATCGGCGGGCAGAAGTCAGCCGGCCGGTGGAGCACATCGTCCTCCACCGGCTCTGAACAGACAGGCGGGGCATCAGTTCCCCGCGCGATTTTTCCTTTCTCGCGGTCAGAGTGCGTCCGATAGAGTCATTCGGAACATCGGACGGTATTCCCCTCGCAACTTTCAGACAGAGCGAACGCTGCCGCAACCCGCGGGGGTGTGGGGCCGGGTTCGCCACAGTGTCAGATTCCCGGGATCGAACCGCGGGCACGCATTCGGTTCGGGTGTGTGTCGTTCCATTTGCAGCGCAGCCGGGGCACCGGTTCGTCAGCAGGACACAGGGACAGCGATGATTCAGATCGATCAGCTGTCGCGTGTGTTCCAGAGCGGGGGCCGGGATCTGACAGCCGTCGAGGGTGTTTCCTTTACGGTGGGGCAGGGGGAAGTCTTCGGCCTGCTGGGCCCCAATGGTGCCGGCAAAACCACCACTCTGCGGATGATTCTGGGTCTGCTGCAGCCGACCTCCGGCGATGCCCGGGTGCAGGGCTATCCTGTCAGTCGACAGCCGGAAGAAGTTCGCCGCCGGCTGGGGCTGGTTTCAGCCAGTGCGGGCGTTTATCCGTGGCTGACTCCCCGCGAAGTGCTCACCTTCTTCGCCGAGCTGTACGATGTTCCGGCACCCTCGATTGCCGAGCGTTCCGGCGAACTGAGCGAACTGCTGCAGATCGGCCGATTTCTGGACCAGCGGTGTGCCACGCTCAGTACGGGTCAGAAGCAGCGGGTCAACCTGGCACTGGCTCTGATGCACGACCCGCCCGTTGTGCTGATGGATGAACCCACCCGCGGCCTCGATGTCGTCGGCAGCGAGCTTATCTTCAACTACATTCGGCTGCTCCGCGAACGGAACAAGGCGGTGATTGTCAGCACGCACCGGCTGGACGAAGCGGCCCGCCTGTGCGACCGTTTTGGCCTGCTGCACCGCGGGCAGTTGCGGCACTGTGGCACGCTGGAAACCCTGCAGCGGGAAACCGGCCGCGAAACGCTGACGGAGATATTTCTTGATCTGCTGGAACCCGGCCCGCTGAGTCCTTCGGCCTGAAAGCCGCGCATGACAATGCAGAATCAGGATCTGTCTGCAGACTCTCCGCGGGACAGCGGGCTGCCCCCGGCCGATAAGCCCGCCACATACAGGCGGCGGCTGTGGCGTGTGGGCCGTATTGCCCGCAAGGAACTGCGCGAAGCGCTCCGCGACCGTCGCACCCTGATGACTTTGATTCTGATGCCGCTGATTGTGTACCCGCTGCTGGGGACCGTCATGCAGAAGTTTCTGCTGCAGCAGCTGACGGCGGCCACCGGGCGGACGGAGATGATTGTCTGTTTTGATTCTCCGGAGGCTGGCCGCTATCTGCAGCACATGCTGGCAGCCGGCAACCGACTGGTGGAATCGACAGAAGCTGCCGAAGAAACTCCCGCCGATTCGTCCCGGCCAGTTGAGGAAGAGGAGAGTCCGACTGGTCCTCCTGCTCTGGATAAGCTGTTCAATCAGGACCGGCCGATTCACCTCGATTTCCGTTCGATGGATTCGTCTCAGCCTGGCCCCAGTCTGGAGGAAATGGTACGCAGCGGGGCCGTTGATCTGGGGCTGCGACTGACACCCGCCGAGGCACAGCCCGACGAAACGACTGCTGTCGATCCCCCGGACACACCGGCGGAAGACACCGGCGATTCGGTCGCCGAGCCGGACACCGAACGACTGCTGCATGCCAATGGTGCACCGGGTGTGGAACTGCTGTGGAACCCGACTTATGACCTGAGCCGGCGGGCAATGCGATTCGCCAGGGAACGCATTGAAGCCCTGAATCTGGAATCGTACCGGCAGCGGCTGAAACAGGCCCGGCTGAGCGATCATCCCGCGGCCCGGCTGACGGACCGCAGACTGGAGGGCGAAGCGACCAGTTTTTCCCTGGTGACTTTCGTGCCATTGATGCTCGTGCTGATGACTGTCACCGGTGCCGTGTACCCCGCCATCGATCTGACAGCCGGCGAACGCGAGCGGGGCACGCTGGAAATCCTGGTGGCGACTCCCGTGCCCCAGCTGGACCTGCTGTTCGGCAAGTTCGTGGCGGTGCTGGCAGTCGCCATGCTGACAGCGGTGGTCAACCTGCTGGCACTGGTCATTACCGTGACGGCGGGCGGGCTGGAGCAACTGCTGTTTGGTACGGCAGGTCTGTCGGTGGTCACATTGACGGAAATCCTGCTGCTGCTGTTTGTGTTCGCCGCGTTCTTCTCGGCGGTGCTGCTGGCCCTCACGAGTTTTGCCCGCAGCTTCAAGGAAGCTCAGGCCTGGCTGATTCCGCTGATGCTGCTGGCCCTGGCTCCGGGGGTACTCAGCCTGATGCCGGATGTTCGAATGACGGGCTGGCTGGCGGTGCTGCCCGTGGTGAATCTGGTGCTGCTGGGGCGCGATCTGCTGCAGCACGATGTCTCGCTGCCGCTGGCCGGCGTGGCTCTGGTCTCGACCGGGCTGTACGCCCTGCTGGCCCTGACGATGGCGGCCAGAGTCTTCGGGACCGATGCCATTCTGTACGGCAGTGCCGGCGGCTGGGCCGATCTGCTCAAGCAGCCGGAACATCCCCGGCAGGCACCTCCGCTGTCGCTGGGTGTGTTCGTGCTGGCGGCCCAGTTCCCGCTGTTCATTGTGCTGGGCAGCCTCGCCGGCCGGTTGGCGCACCTGTCGACATCGGCCCGGCTGGGTGTGAATTCCCTTGTGCTGATTGTGCTGTTTCTGCTGCTGCCACTGCTGGTCGCCTGGCGGGCAGGTATCCAGCGAAAATCGGCCTTCCGCCTGTCTGCCCCCCACTGGAGCGGTGTGCTGGCCGCGGTGCTGCTGGGTATTTCGCTGTGGCCGCTCGTGTTTCAGCTGGAAGTCTGGACGCTGCCCCGCGCCCGGATTGAAGAGCTGATCGAGCTGTTTCGCAGCATGGGTTTCGATCCGGGTTCCGTCCCGCTGGCAGTGCGGCTGGTCAGCCTGGCAGCGGTGCCGGCCTTCTGCGAGGAGTTCTTCTTTCGCGGATTCCTGCAGAGTGCGTTCCGCCGGGCCTCCCGCCCGCGGACGGCCGTGCTGCTGTCTTCCGTGGCCTTCGCCCTGTTCCACATTGTGGTGCGGGATTCGCTGATGTTTGAGCGGTTTCTGCCCAGCCTGCTGCTGGGCCTGGTACTCGGAACGGTGTGTATCCGCACGGAAAGCCTGTGGCCCGGCATGCTGCTGCACGTGCTGCATAACTCGCTGGTGCTGAGTATCAGCGACCTGGCCCCGTGGCTGCCCGACTGGGGCTTTGATGAGATCGGCGCCACGCGGCTGCCACTGCCCATGCTGGCCGGTGCTGTGGTGGTGGCTGGCTGTGGAGCAGCCGTCCTGCTGTACTGCCGCCCGGCCGCCCCGTTCCCCTCTGCCGACAGTGCGGAACACGGAACGCCCGCGGTCAGCAGTCACCCAGCGTGAACACCGGCAGAGGAAGAAACTGACTGGCGCAGAATGTGTCCGGCAGTTCATTCCGCGTCCTGCGGGAAGTCACACGTTTCGGACAGCGGGCAACGTCCGCAGATTTCCGGCAGGCAGTGATTTTCGCAGATGGCATAGCCCGGCCAGCCAACTGCTCCCTGGCGCTGACAGCGGGGCCGGTTCCTGTGGCAGTGATGCCGAGCCAGTTCCACCAGCTGCGCATGCAGATCGCGAAAGATGGCCACTTCCAGTGGAACATCGGCAGGGAATTCCAGCTGCCGGTACAGCGGCAGCGCACTGCGAACCTGCTGTTCCACAAACGTGCGGAGCATTTCATAGCCGGCCGGTTTGAGTGCTTTATCCGGCAACGGCAGGCTGTCCAGTCGAGAGAAAACCCGCCGGGCATACGCATCCACCACAAACACCGGGTGCTGGTTTCCTGCGTACAGCAGTACGGCGTCGGTGGTTTCCCGGCCAAAGCCCGGCAGCGTCAGCAGCCAGGGACGCAGTTCCGTCGTGCTGGCGGAATTCAGCAGCTCTGCGAACGAGGTTTTTCCCCGTTCCAGGACCAGCCCGGCAATCTGCTGCAGCCGCTTCGCCTTGGTCGGGCCAAAGGTCACCCGGCGAATGGCCTGATGGATGTGCTGTTCTTCAGCCCCGGCCAGGGCAGCCAGGGTCGTCAGTCGGGATTCGCGCAGCTGCAGCACGGCATCCCACGCGACATCCCAGCTGCACTGCTGCACGAGAATCGCTGTTAACGCAATCTCATCCGGCGTTCCCGGCCACCACTGCGGGGCGAAACCAAAATGCTCCCGCAGGCTGCAGTAAAGGTCGAACAACTGCCTGGGAGATTCCGGATGCATCGGGGAATCTGCAGAAATGGAATTCGCCCCGGTTCAGAAGGCAAAGCGTGCGGCAGGGCCGCCCACCGTTCACACGAAGGCCGAGGCCACGATGTTCGACAGCTGCACCAGCCTCCAGGGGGCGCGGCTGCGGATGGCCGAGGTGAACAGCAGGGCGAAGCCGTCGCGTTCGGGGTCGATCCAGCACATGGT
>JAGQPV010000988.1 GCA_020426545.1 Planctomycetaceae bacterium | reverse complement strand
TCGCTCGGCCCGAAACCACTGGGTTTCTGCGTCAGGTCGAAGGCGTACTTCCCGGCCAGTTCCTCCACCAGGGCCTTCCATTCCGGAGCGGTCCCCGTTCCGAAGATCGTCAGTTTGTCATCCTTCAGCCGGCCCACCATATCCATGTTAAACATGGCCACGGTTGAATCCAGCGGGAACAGGGGCTCACTGACATACCGGGCCGAACCAATCAGCCCCAGTTCTTCGGCCGTGAAGGCGATGAACACGATCCGCCGCTGAAAGGGTTTCTCTTTCGCGCGGGCCGCCAGCCGCCGGGCCAGCTCCAGCAGAGCCGCCGTCCCGGAGCCATTGTCGTCGGCCCCGTTGTGCACTTCGCGGGAATCCTTCGCCAGCGAGCCGCTGTCCGGACCACCACGACCCACATGGTCATAATGCGCCCCAATGACGATTGTCTCTTCCGCCTTCGGCCCGCTGCCTTCCAGCACACCAATCACATTCTGAATGTCGGCCCGGGTGCGGGTAATGGACACTTCGCCCGCCACCTGAAACCCGGTCAGTACGGCGGAACCCGGCTTGAGTTCCTTGTCGATCTCGGCTTCCAGCTGCTCGAGCGATTTCTTCAGTGCCGGCTGAAGCAGTTTGTCGGCAGCAGCCTGCGTGATGTGCAGCACGGGAATATCCGTCTGCGACTTCTTCCCGCCGTAGCCGAACTTCATCAGATCATCGGGCGGGCCGGCGGCAGCGTCTTTCTTAGCCGCACGATATCGCCTCACCGCGGACACAAAAGCTTCTTTCAGCTTCTCCGCAGCTTCCGGGCTCTCGAAATTGTCTACCTGCCAGGCGTCGGCCGCTTCGGCCAGCTGATCTTTCACTTTTTCCAGCCGGGCAGCGGCATCCTTCACCGCTTTACGGGAAGAAAACGGATCGTTCACCAGCAGCACCGCCTTCGCGCCCCGCGAATAGGCATTGCTGACTTTGGTCCGCAGTTCGGCATGCCGGGAAATCCCGCCGTGCGGGCCGGCGAAGGCTCCGTGCGGATTTCCCTGCTGCGGATTCCGACGGATGATCAGCACGATGCGGTCTTTGACTTCGAGACCTTCGAAGTCGCTGTACTCGCTCTCCTTGTCTTCGATGCCATACCCGGCGAAGACGACTTCCCCGCTGAAGGTGCCGGCGCTGCCGAAGGAGCAGATTTCGAAATCCTCGCCCCGTTTCAGTTCGATCGCTTTGCCATCGGCTCCGGTCAGAGTCAGTGTGTTGGTTTCTCCGGCTTCCGCGCCGGTCACCATGTCGAACTTCTGAAAGGCACCGCCTTCCACCCGGGTCACATCGAGGCCGGCCTCTTCGAACTGCTGGCGGATATACTCCGCCGCGTCATTCAGGCCCTTCGTGCCCACGCCACGGCCTTCGCGGGCATCGTCGGCCAGCCACTCCACATCATGCCGCAGCCGCATCTCCGCCGCTGCCGCATCGGCCCCCGCCTCGACTTCGGCCGCGGCGGCAGTTTTCCCTTCCGCCTTTGCCCCCGCATCCGCCGCGGTGAGGATTCCCGCGGACAGAC
>JAGQPV010000987.1 GCA_020426545.1 Planctomycetaceae bacterium | reverse complement strand
GGATCTGACGGGCAGAGCGGGACAGGTCCCGAGTAAATAGGGGTTCTGTTCCCGCGCCGCACTGCCGCGATCAGTCATCAGCCACGGAGGACCGCTGTGCCCCGTCTCAACCGCTCCGCTGCTTCTTTCCGCATTGTTCCTGCACTGCGGATGCCGGGCCCGCGCCGGCTCCGGTTGTGGCGTTCTTCTTCGGCCTGTTCCGTTCGGCCGGTGCTGGCCCTGCTGATGGTGCTGTGCGTGATCGTGCAGCCGCAGCCTGGCCTGGCCCAGCTGGGAGAGGGTGGCGGACCGGTGGGAGCCGCCGAAGCCGCCCGGAACCGGCTCCGCCGGGCGATTGAACAGCGGAACGCGCAGAATGGCGAGCGGGGGACGAGAAACAGACCGTCCGCCGCTGACCGGCCTGCATACGAAGTGCGTGGTTCCGCCCGGCTGGGCCGTCCGGCGACTGGTACTTCGCGGAACGGCAGGTCGGCCGCAAGTTCCAGGAGTGGCGCTGGCAGGAAGTATGCACCCGGGAAGACGATCGTCTCCGTCGAGATTCTCACGGTCAAGATGGTCACCGGGATCCAGCTGCAGCCCTGGCAGGATGTGTTTCAGAAGCTGGGCGTCAGCGTGCGTGTCCGCCAGACTCTGCTGGAAGACAAACCGGAAGTGAAGGAGATTCCGCTGGGCACCCTGCGACAGGTGAAAGCCGTAGGCCAGCTGCAGCGGGACGGAACCCTGTTCTTTCCCGGCAAGGTGTTCCGCGCCAGCGATGGTCCCAAACTGAAGGAATGGATCGACGAGCTGAAAACCTATGGAGCCCAGGGTGCTCCGGAAGGCCAGCCGCTGTGGGGGCTGGATGAAATCCAGTTTCAGGCTCTGTACACCAGCCTGGCCGCAAAGGTAGAGCCCAGAATTCATGGGCTTTCGTTCGATGAAGCACTGGCCCGCCTGCCCCTGAACGAGAAATACCCGCTGCGGATTTCCACCGCTTCCCGCGCCTGGCTGCAGCAGGAGTATGAGGCCGTACCGACTGTCCGCCAGTTTCTCCGCGGCATGAGCACCGGGACGGCGCTGGCGGTTCTGCTGAATGACTATGGTCTGGGGTTCCGTCCGCTGCGAACTCCCGAAGGGACCATCGAAATTGCGGTGGATCCACTGAAACAGACCACCGACGTGTGGCCGATTGGCTGGGATCTGAAGCTGAGCCGGGCGGAAACTGCTCCGGCCCTGTTCGAACTGATTCCCATTGCGCTCGACGACGCTCTGCTGGTGGACGTGCTCGATGCGGTGGCTGTCAAAACGGAAATTCCCATTCTGACAGATCACTATCGCATCGAAGGCAGCGGGATCGATCTGTCGCGGTTGAAGGTTTCGTACCCGTCGCGCAAGTCTTCGTGGAGTCTGCTGCTGCGGGCGGTCACGAATCCCCACAAGCTGACGCGCCGCATCCGAATTGATGAACAGGGGCAGCCGTTCGTGTGGATCACCACGCTGGTTCCCGGCCGGCCCGAACGCTAAACTGCGAAGCTCCGGTACCGGCCCAATTGCGGGACAAACTCC
>JAGQPV010000986.1 GCA_020426545.1 Planctomycetaceae bacterium | reverse complement strand
GTCTCCTGTGCTCCACCCACTCGCGGTCCCTGAGCAGTGCCGCCCCGTGCGCCGGCGGGTTCAATCGGAGGCACCGGCTGGTCTGATTCCCAGGCGGCGAAGAAGGAGCAGGTCACCACGCCCATCGTCGACTGATCGGCCCCGAACCCGGCGGCTACGCTTTCTTCATCGGGCACTACCATAAACTGGTCGCGCACGCCCGGAGAGATATACCAGCCATCGACAACCAGCGCGCTGTTTGCCCGGACGATCCACACTCCATTGGCACGGTAATCGGGAACCTCACTGAAGGTGAAACAGTTGATGCCGTCCAGCGCGATCCGGACTGCTGCATCGTGCGGGGTATTATTCGTGATCCGCACGCGGTAGGGCCGGCCGAGTGGCAGCTCGCTGAAGGCCCTCCCCTTGAAGTCAGTGACAGGAACCGGCAGAAATCCCGATCCTGTATCCGACAACAGTTCCACACGGTACGGACTGCCCGCCGAGGAGGCCACGGCTGTCCCGGTGCTGAAGAACCCCGGATTCTGCAGGGCCTGGCGGTTGACCAGTGAAGTCGACAGTGTGGAGGCTGTTTCCGCAACTGCTGTATTGCTGGCGGGAGGGTTCCCGTCGACCGGCGGTGTGGCCGGTTTTTCGCCGGCCGGTTTCCCCACAGCTGGCGGGGTGATCGGCTTCGCATCGGATGCGGGTTTCCCCACAGCGGGTGGTGTAATCGGCTTCGTACCGGCTGCCGGTTTTCCTGCTGCGGGGGGTGTGGCTGGATTCGCATCGGCCAGACCAACAGTCAGCCCGAAGAATTCCGCCACATCGGCGGGTTCGGTCACGGTCCGCTTGACCATCCGGTGCAGCGGCTTGCCGTTGGCATCCAGCAGCAGGGCTTCGATCAGCACCAGCAGCTGGTCTCCGTCCTCGGCCACGCTGAACCTGGCATCAAGGCTGTTGCCCTTGCTCGACAGTGAAATTCCTTCGCTGGCCAATGCGTCCTTCAAAGCCTGCCGCAGTCCAATGGTGCTGCTGACCATGGGAGGCGCTGTGAACTTTCCCAGCCGGACCGTGGTGTCACCTTCTTCACGCAGGGAAGAGGCCACATCGGCCGACAGGCGGGCCACCGATTCCCGGAGTGTTTCGGCCCTGCCCGCGGCGGGAGCCAGCAGCAGGACCACAGTTGGCAGCAGTATCTGCCCCAGAATCCGTGTGAGTTTCATGGTTTTCCCCAGAAGCAGGCCGTGTGGAGCACGGCACGGTGATGTTTAACAGCCAATCAGTCCGCTGGTCAGCAGCCGGGCGAGACATCCCCCGGTTGGTTCAGCGTCATCTGTGCGAAAATGTTACAGGAACATCCGGAAATCACCCTGGAAATGACAGAAAAACCGCTTTTCCCGACCGACACTTCACTTCTCTCCCTCCCGGGGTTTCCTCTCTGACGGAGGGACGGGACGCGCCGTGAGGAACACCGCTGACCGGGCGAATTCTGCGGCGCCCGAGTCTCTGGCCGCGCACAGAAACACGGCTCGACCGGGTGGGGCCGCGCCGTGTCTCCGAAGGCTTTCAA
>JAGQPV010000985.1 GCA_020426545.1 Planctomycetaceae bacterium | reverse complement strand
ACCACCCAGCGTCGGCCGGCCTCCCCCATCCGATTCAGCAGGTCTGAGTCGCCCAGCAGTTCCTGAACCGCGGCCGCCAGTTCGTCGGGCCCCTCGCAGTTCACGGTGACTCCGGTCTCCGGAATCCGCATCGTCTCCGCGGTGCCGCCGGAACGACCCGCCAGTACAGGTCTGCCGCAGGCCTGTGCCTCAAGCAGTACCATTCCGAACCCTTCAATGTCGTGGCCCACCCGCCGATTCGGGAGTGCGAACAGATCACACTGCTGATAGCAGCCGATAAGCTGCTCATCCGCAATTTCTCCATGAAACCGCACGTGTTCCCGCACGTCTTCCTGCTCAGCGAGCGTCCGCAGCCGCTCACCATCCTCGCCGCTGCCGACAACTGCATACAGCACGTCCGGCACCGACCGGCGAATCTGCTTCAGTGCCCGAATCATCTGATCCTGCCCCTTGCGCTGCTGCAGTCGGCCGACCGTGAGAATGACCGTCCTCTCGTCCCATTCCAGCTGATTGCGGAGTTCGGCATCCCGTGGTGCCGGGCAGAACCGGCGTGTATCCACCCCCGGATGCAGAACGACAATCCTGTCGTCGGGAACACTCCAGCGATCCCGCAGCAGTGCAGCCGTGTTGTGACTGTTGGCGATCAGCATCTCCGCCGTATTCAGCACTCGTCTGACCATCCACGAATGCTCCCGGCTGGTCGCAGCCGTCTCGACATCCTCACCGTGTATATACAACCGATAGCCAATTCCCGTTCGCCAGCGGACCAGCCACGCCAGCCAGCCTTCTGGCAGGCACCTCCCGGCATGAATTTCTGTGGCGTCAGCACGTATGGCAACCCTGCGGATCTTCTGTGCCAGATGCCAGTAATTCCGCATGGAAGCCGGACGGACGGTTCCCCAGTCGCCCAGCCGCAGGGGCAGACGCTCGATTTCCAATGGTGTGGTCGAATCAAACCCGGTCTGCCGGGAATGTTCTCCGGCAACGATCTGTACGGCTTCCTTCGGCAGGCGGCTGTAGATCTCATGAAACCACCGGCCACTGCCGCCGGTATGTGGGGGAAAAATCTCGCTCAGCAGCAGGAGTCGCTGGTGGATACTGCTCGCCTCCAAACTTTTAAATTCGCTCAGGATTAACTGTTCAATAGTTACGAACAGCAGTGAATGTTACGCAGCCACAGTGCCAGTACGTTTGCGCCAGCCTGACAGGCGAGAATCCCTTCGTTATCATGAACATCCGGTATCGGCGTGTGTTCCGTGGGAGGCACATGCAGGAGAATCGACACTAAACAAGCATTGCAGACTGGTACAGGTCCCGCAGTAGCAATGAGTGTGTCTTCGGATCGTGCATCTGCCGGATACGCTCGAGGCTCCAGTGGCCCTTTTCCCTGATCACATCGGGCCTGCTGATGATTTCGCGAATCGCCCGCTCGAGGCCGGACGCAATCATTTCGGAAACTTCCACTCGCTCGCCTTCCGTCTTCAGCGGTGCATAGCTGGCTTGTGAAAGCGGCAGTTCGATCAACCATCCGAGTCGTTCATTGTTAATCTCCG
>JAGQPV010000984.1 GCA_020426545.1 Planctomycetaceae bacterium | reverse complement strand
CAACGTAATGGGCATCTGCAAAAGTGCCCTCGAGAGTGCCGTGGGCTACCTGGCTCACGAACTGGGACCGCAGGGCATTCGGGTGAACGCACTCAGTGCGGGCCCGGTGAAGACGCTCAGCGCTTCGGCCGTGGGTGAACTCGACCAGATGCTCAAGCTGTACACCGCGATGTCGCCCATGCGGCGGAACATCACGCCCGAGGAAGTCGGTAAATCGGGAATGTACCTGCTGAGCGACCTGGCCAGCGGTGTGACCGGCGAGACGCTTCATGTGGACAGTGGTTTCCACATCATGGGCGCCCCGCCGCACGATGCGGCCTCAGCGGACGAATGACCGGGCAGGATGAAGACAGCCCCCCGCCTGCCCAGGCAATGCGGGTGGGTATCGCCATTGTCATGGCCGGGGGGAAGGTGCTGGTGGGTCGGCGGGAGCCGCACCAGTCCTTCGCCGGTATGTCGGAATTTCCGGGCGGCAAATGCGAGCCGGGAGAGCAGGCAACCGACTGCGCGGTGCGGGAATGCCTGGAGGAAACCGGTCTGGCGGTGCATGCCGACCGGATTCTGTATCATTCCCCGGGCGGAGAACCACCCAGCCGGCTCGACCTGACATTCGTCGCCTGCAGCCTGCTGGCAGACTCCGCGGAACCGCATCAGCTGCCGGAACCGAGCGGGCTGTTTCAGTGGACGACGGTGGACCAGCTGCCCCGGCTGCGGTTCCCTCCCGCGAATGCGGAGATCGTCCGCCTGCTGGTGAGCGATCAGCAGGAACCCGGCCGTCAGGGCGACTGAATATTGCAGCGGGATGCTGGCCAGTTCCCGCATCAGGCCAGCTGCTGGTGAAGCACCTTTCCAGGTGATTCCCCCACCGGCTGCATGTCGGCTTCCAACCTGCTAAAATTCCGTTTTGACCGGTTATTCCGTCATCCGACGGACCTGCTGCTCCCGAATCACCCTTGCGGAACCCATGCCGTCGGCCGGATGTCTCTTCCTCCGGACCATCGGCAGGACCGCATCTCAGCCACTCCGGATTTCATCCCGGAAGGAGTCTCCACGCCATGACGACACCACTTGAATCACTGGTAGCCAGCGGAACGAAACTGTGGCTCGACAGTGTCGATCCGGATTTTGTCAAACAGAGCCGCTCGGTCGGCGCGACGGGTGCCACGTCCAACCCGGTGATTATTTCCGGACTGATTAATTCCGGCCGTTTCGATGACGAGCTGCAGGAACTCAGCAGTCAGCATACGGACGATGGAGATGTGGCCTGGCAGCTGACGGACCGTCTGGTGCAGCGGGCGCAGGAAGTCTTCGCCGATGTGTGGGAGGAAACGGGCGGCAACAATGGCTATGTCAGTTTTGAACTCGACCCGCTGCTCGAAGCCGAAGACTGCCCGCTGAGCACCGCGGAGCGGACGGCCCGCTACATCGAACTCGGGAAGCAGTGGGCGGAAGGTCATTCCAACCGGATGATCAAAGTGCCCGCCACGCCCGCCGGCCTGGCTGCGCTGGAAGAACTTGCCGCCAGCGGCGTGACGCTGAACGTGACTTTGATCTTCTCGCAG
>JAGQPV010000983.1 GCA_020426545.1 Planctomycetaceae bacterium | reverse complement strand
CGGGGGGATCGCTCGGCTGAATATTATCGACCGGAGTCCCGCTGGCCCGCATGGTGGTGGCCTGGTGCGATGCCGGCAGGAAGGAACTGCCGAAGTTCTCCAGCCCGCCGTTGGGTACCCAGTCGTTATTCAGCAGCACATAGCCCGGCAGGTTGCGGTTCTCAGAGCCCAGACCATAGCTGACCCACGCCCCCAGACTGGGAGCCTGGCCGATGATGCGCCCCGTGTGCAGCAGCAGGTTCTGCTGGCCGTGCAGCGGCTGAATGCCAACCATCGACCGCACCACGCACAGTCTGTCGGCCACGTTAGCCATGCGGGGGAACAGATCGCTGACCGGCAGGCCACTTTCGCCACGTGGCCGGAAAGCCCACGGACTGCCCAGCCACACCCGGCCCGCGTTCGACTGCGACAGCTTCGAAACCGCGCCTTCGCCAATGGCCTGCCCCTGGTGACGGGCCAGCATGGGCTTGGGGTCGAAGGTATCGACATGACTCGGCCCGCCATCCATAAAGCAGAAGATGACGTTCTTCGCCCGAGGTGCCCTGTGCGGCGGGCGGGGCGAAGTTCCGGCGAAGGCCCCCTCACCCAGCAGGCCACCCAGAGCCAGCCAGCCAAACCCGGCGGACGCGGTCTGCAGGGCATCCCTGCGGCTGAGCGCCGATTTCACATGGCCCGGGCAGCGCGAACCACTGGCCGGGGGCGACTGGCAGCGGGATGTGTTGTGGCGGTGCAGCATGGTCATTCACCGGTAGTACAGGAATTCCCGCAGGTTGAACATGGCATGGGCCACATTCTGCCAGGCCTGGCGATCCTGCATCAGGGGCGTGGTGCCGGAGAAGCCGCCGACAGCCGCGCTCCAGCGGGCCAGCTCCTCTGTGGAGGGCTGGCGGCCCAGAGAACGCACAAACATGGCCCGCAACCTGGCTTCGGGCGCGGTGTGGCCATCGGCCAGCAGCTGGCCAGCCCAGTGATCGGCCAGTGAACTCACCAGCGGATCATTCAGCATGATCAGAGCCTGGGCGGGCACATTGGTGACATCGCGGCGGCCGGTAGGCAGTTTGGGATCGGGCAGGTTGAAACCCACGAGAAACTCGGGCGGAGCCATAATTGAAATCTGCGTATACAGCGAACGCCGTCCGTCGCCATCCAGCGGGCCGGACAGCAGCCTTTTGGCCGGGTCTTCCGTGCCGCGGGGCGGAAGAATCGGCGGACCGAACATCGCCGGGTTCAATCGGCCGGAAACAGCCAGCAGCGCATCGCGCACCTCTTCGGCCTCCAGCCTGCGGGTGGGGTAATGGTGCAGCAGCCGGTTGGCGGGATCCTGTTCCCGCCCCCGTGAAGAGACCTTGCCCGACTGACGGAAAGTCCGGCTGAGCAGCAGTTCCCGCAGCAGCCGTTTTGTGGACCAGCCCTCCCGCATGAACTTCCGGGCCAGCCAGTCCAGCAGCTCCGGGTGCGATGGCCTGCCGCCCAGATGGCCGAAGTCATTCGGCGTCGCCACCAGCCCGGTGCCGAACACCCACTGCCAGACGCGGTTCACATACACCCGGGCTGTCTGCGGGTTCCGGT
>JAGQPV010000982.1 GCA_020426545.1 Planctomycetaceae bacterium | reverse complement strand
GCCTGCTCCGCAGTCTGCTGGCTGGCCGGCGCTCTCAGAAAAAATCCCGCCAGCAGTCCACCACCAAACAGCAGCAGCGCCGAAGCGGCAACGGTTGTCAGGACCGCAGAACGGTTGCGAAATTTCCCGAAGCGTTCGGCGAGATTCCACTTTGCGGCATCTGTCAGCTGGCGGTCATCCGCCGCAGCAGCCCCTGCTTCCGGGGCAGCATACTCTCCGTCAGTGACACTTTCCGCGCCCGGATCCGGCAGAGAGCAGACCAGAGCCCCCTGTTCCAGCGGATGATCGAGGTCTTCCAGAGGCTCTCCGCACTGCGCACCATCCCAGTGCAGCAGGCCGTGCAGAGTGAGTCGATCGATGTACTGTTTACGGGCCGATTTGCTGCTGCGGAGAAGCTGCTCAAGCCGTGCGGCACCCTCCGCCGAAAGAGTCTGCTCAAGGAGCTGCTCAATCAGCCGGTTGACTTCATGTTGCAGACTGCGGTGGACAGGCACTAATTTGCCTCCGTACCCAGCTGACGCTGCACACATTCCTGCAGCATATGGCGAATTCTACCAATGGACTGATAGACGGAATTGGCCGGTCGGCCCAGCAGTTCAGCGAGTCGCTTCCCGGTCTGACCGGTGGCATATCGCTGTTGAATCAGTTCGCGGTCGTCCCGGCGGAGCTTCCTCAAACAGGACTGCAGAATTCGACGCCGCGTTTCCACTTCTTCGGGAGTCGATTCGGATTCCGCGGCAATCATGTCAATAAAATCGTTGCTGAACAGGCGACGCTCGCCAGCCTGCTTCTCCCGATGCCGCAACACCTCAAACCGAGCAATCTGAGAAGCCCAGGCAAAGAAGCTTGTGCCCGGCGTAAACTGCGAGAACTTCTGCAGAATCACAATATTCGTTTCCTGCAGAATCTCTTCCGCATCAGCGGCCAGTGGAACCTGGCTCAGGATATACAGAAACAGACTTCTCTGATGGCGGGTAAACAACTCCACCATCTGAGCATCAGGTGGTCGATTGGGGTCAGTGCCCTTCGATTCTGCCGAAGGCGAATCCTGGGACGCTGCATCCGACTCTGACACGGGTAGCCCTCACTCTGACTGAAATCGCAGTACCCACAATTTTCAACAGAGGAGTCACAGATCCGCCGGGCGCCTCTGGCGAGCAGCACCAGTGTACCCGCCCCCCTGAGATGCCCCGGAACTCATGAGGGGCTTCGCTCTGTCCGGTTACCGGAACCGACTTCACTGCGGATTCAGACTGCACCAGCTTTGAATTCAACCGCACAATTTTCTGCGGTTCTGTGACAAACGACGTGAACATGTCTCCGGGCGAGCTGTCTCTGGTTCTGAACTACGGGCTTCACGGCAGTTCTGTGGGAAATTCGAGGAGAAGCTGCCGATTGAAGTGCCCTTCTGAACAGACATGTTCACTGGATTTTACTTCACCTGGCTGAGGGATACCAGTCATTTCGCCTTCTGTCCAGGGGTAAGTCGCAGGTATCGGATGCCTGTACCGACCATATTCCGGAAAAGTGCTCGCTCCAGCTGGCACCGGTTCCCGGCATCTATCTCCTT
>JAGQPV010000981.1 GCA_020426545.1 Planctomycetaceae bacterium | reverse complement strand
TCGCCCAGACCGGGACGGGAGGCATGAAGCGGATCAGACAGTCCGGACAAACCCGGTCTCGCTGGATTCCGATCCAGAACCACGGCGACGGCCAGACCGCCTGCCAGTGACGGCAGTCACACTCGGGCAGTGTGCAGCAGCCGGAGCACGGCAGGCTCTATTGCGGGGCTGTGTAAGCGGTCAACGGTCCGCAAGCGTTTCCGGAACATGAAGAACCACCGCCTGGACCTGGCGGTACGGACACCGCAGCCGGGAAGTCCTGATGGAGTTATTCAACGAGCCCCTGCAGCACGGCGACAGCAATCGGCAGCAGCGACGCGACGAATGCGGCTCCCGTGCCCGTGAGTATCCCCGACAGAATCCCCAGAGAGATTGTCCCGCTGGCTCCACCGGTCAGCAGGGCCACCGTCCCGCACAGTACACAGGCCGGTTCTTTCCGCGGTGCAGACAGCCAGCAGACTGTAGCCGCTCCGCCACCCGTCGCGATCAGTGAAATCGTCAGCAGTTGCTGGCTTTCGGGTTCCGCCGGGGCAAAGTGGCGTCAGGGCAGTGCCCAGGTTCCCACGCTGCCTGGCATGTTCATCTCCCGTACTGAGAAATTACGCGAATTCTGGCGTAGCCACCGGCAGTGAGTCAAAGAGAAATCACGCCGGCTCAGCCACGGCTCCCGCCGGCTGTGGCAGCATGGGTAAGATATACCTTGTTTCCTGACCTGCCCGGGGTAGCCTTGAAGTGCCAGTCGCCGATCGGAATGGCAGCCGTCACCCACTGAAATACGAACCATGGAATATTTCGCTCTGTGCGAAAGTGCCGTATCAGGAGCTGCGTACGTTTGAACCGTGGCCTGCAGGCCAGCCTCTCTGGAAAGTCATCACTGCACCATGCACGTCACTTCTCTCTGCCGTTCGTCTGCCCTCAGGGTGCTTCTGTTACTGGTGGCGGCTGCCGTCTGCAGCAGCAGTGAGGCAGTCGCCCAGCAGCAGCCTCAGGTTCGTTATCTGACAACGAATTTCTCGCTGAAAAACGCGGATATCGCGAAACTGAACCGTCGGCTGTCTCTGCTGGGGATCGGCCTGCCTTTTTCAGTCGCAGGGAAAGTGACGACCGATCTGAAAATTGGTGTTCCCCTGCGAAAACTCAGGGAATCCCGCCTGTATCGGATTAACGGCACCATCACCTCCCCGAAGCTGACGGTCGCGGAAGTCGAGCTGACCGATATCTCAGCCGACGTGGTGTACCGGGACGGCGTGCTGAGCCTGCAGCCGCTGCTGGTCAGCATTCCGGAAGGAGCGAAGTCGGACGGCCAGGCCGCGTCGGAACTTCGCCCCGGCCGGTTTCGCGGTACCGCCGAGATGAAGCTGGTGCCCCGGGGCGATCTGTCGCTCACGCTCCAGTTCGATCAGATTCCCGTCCGTCCGCTGGCTGCCGCCGCCGCGGATATTCTTCCAGTCGATGAGGGCCGGCTGACAGGCACAGTCAATGCTGCGGCACCGGTTGATCGTCTCACCGAGCCTGCCGCGTGGAACGGCGCTGGCCGGCTGACAGTCAGTTCTCTGTCGCTGATCGGGCAGACATGGAAGCAGC
>JAGQPV010000980.1 GCA_020426545.1 Planctomycetaceae bacterium | reverse complement strand
TCCGCGGCATCATGCACCTCCTGATGACGCCACGATACCCTCATCAGCTCCCGCAGGCATCCACCTTAACCACTGGTCCGAAAATCGGGGTCCACTTCATCTGCCCCCTCCAGGAATACAGGCAGGGCAGCAGGAGAGTCACGTCTCAAATGGAATTGAGAACTCTATAGATCGAGAAGCATTAACAATGTTCAGGAGGTGGCTGCCTGTCAATTGTCAATTCGGTGGCATGCGGCAGAATTCAGAAATTGCCAGACGGCCGCGTCTCTCGCCCTGGGGTATACCCTGAATGTTAACCGGACTTCTACCTGGATGGTGACGCCGGCCAGGCAGCGTGGGTCAGTTTCCAGACGGTGTCCGCCATCTGCTCGTGTCCGGATTGAGACAGGTGAATGGAATCCAGCGTTGCCCCGCCTCCCGCCAGCACCGAGAGAAACACCCGCCGCGGCACCAGTGCGACCTGATATCTGGCCGCCAGCTGCCGCTGGATGCGACCCCACGCATGGGAGAACGGCGGCAGGGGCAGCTCGAACATCATCAGCTGCCGGCCCGGTGCGGCCACATGCGTGAGCAGCTGGTCCAGGTCATGCTCGAATTGTGCGGGAGTGGTCGAACCCAGCAGATCGTTCCCACCAATCTCCAGCAGAACGACATCGGATTCGATCCGGTGGCCCTGCAGCCGCTTGAGCGCCGAAGCAGCCGTTTCCCCCATGTGGGAAATGTCCTGCACCTGCAGCCCGTGCTGGCTGGCCAGCAGTTGCGGCCAGCGACGTGACTGCTCGTCTCCACCAATACCAGCAGTGACCGAGTCTCCAATGACCGTCAGCGAACGGGCACTGGCGGGCTGCAGCTGCGGAGTGATGTGATACGGAGCTTCAATTCCCGCCAGAACCAGCCAGGCACCAGCGAGCACCATTGCAGCCCACTTCCGCCAGCCGACCCGCCAGTGGGAAGCAATCCAGATGCAGGTCGCCCCGGCGGCGGCAACATACCAGCCCCAGGCCAGGGCCGTGGAAGAGACCGTCACCGCAATCAGGCCGGTGGTCAGTGTCAGCACCCGGACTCTCTGCCAGACAGGCCCGGTTTGCAGGGAAGTCGCGGCGGCAACCAGAATCAGCAGCACCCCGCTGAAAAGCGCCTGCCCGCTGACGATGTGGTACACCAGAGGGTTCATCACGCGGTCCCTCCATTGGTACCGGGGCCAGCTGGTGCATCGGTTCTCAGCCATGAAGCGGACTCGCGCCGACAGAAAGCCGGCCCCGCATCACTCGTCAGCCCAGCGTTCCTGGTAGGATTTCGCGGTTCGGGCCACATCCTCATCCGTGGGGACAATTCCCTGCCGCCACAGGGACACCCGGGCGATCGTCGTGGCGAGTTCGTCGGCGTTCAAACTGTACCGCTCGAGGAGCGTGTCGATCAGTTCGCGACGTTCCTCGGCGAACCGCCAGTCGATTTCCGCCTGATCCTCCGGTTTGCCGATGAACTCGCCCCTGGCATTGTGGAACGGTTCTTCGGCCCGGCGGGTGCACTGGTCAATCCCCGACCAGTACTCATGGAACAGAGTCAGTTCACCGTCGGGCGGGCGA
>JAGQPV010000979.1 GCA_020426545.1 Planctomycetaceae bacterium | reverse complement strand
CCCGAATTTCGTGCCAGGAAGAATCCGTTTCCGGAGCCACCTCGGCCCGGCCGGTGCCCCCCACGGGTGTGAGTGCCCCTGTTCCACCCAGCAGCTTCGGAGCGACGAAGACGTGGAACTCGTCGATCAGCTGGCGGTCCAGCAGCGAGCCGAGCAGGCCGCTGCCTCCCTCCACCAGCACTTGGGTCAGCCGGCGGCGACCCAGTTCCGCCAGCAGCGAATTCAGGCAGACACCCGGCTGCTCTGAGTCGGAATCCGCGAGAGGCGCAGCTGTCGGCAGCAGGAGGACTTCAACGCCCAGCTGCCGCAGTTCGTCGCAGGTGGCGGGGTCGGCAGCAGACGTGGTGGCCAGCAGCACGGGGACTTCCCGCGCGGTACGGGCCAGGGCCGAAGTCGTCGGCAGCCTGCCGCCGGCAGATACAATGATCCGTGTGGCTGCTCGCGGACCGGGCGGGCGGGCCGTCAATCGCGGGTCATCGTCGCGAACGGTCCCACTGCCCACGAGAATGGCATCCATCCGGCCACGCAGCTGGTGCACTATCGCCCGGGACTTGGCGGAAGAAATCCACTGCGAGTGCCCCGTGCGGGAGGCCAGCTTACCGTCGAGCGTCATCGCCCATTTGGCATGCACCCACGGACGCTGTTCCAGCATCAGCTGGCGAAATGGAGCGATGAGACGGGCAGCCTCCTCTCCCAGCAGGCCCACTTCGACCCGAATTCCCGCAGCCTGCAGTTCCGCGATTCCGCCACCGTCCACATGAGGCGCCGGATCCGAAACAGCCACCACCACCCGCGAAACACCAGCGGCCAGCAGGGCCTGGCTGCACGGGCCGGTTTTTCCATGGTGACAGCACGGCTCCAGGGTGACAAAGGCCGTACTGCCCGCAACCGCTTTACCGGCCGACTGCAGCGCATGGATTTCCGCATGCGGGCCGCCGAACTGCTGGTGCCAGCCTTCGCCGAGCAGATTTCGCTCGGAATCGACAAGCACGCAGCCCACGGGCGGGTTCGGTTCGACATGCCCCAGGCCGCGAGCCGCCAGTTCCAGCGCACGCCGCATGACAGCCTCATCGGAATCAAACCGCTGAGATGTTACTGCTGTCCCGGCATCCACAGTTTCTGCCCTGAGGGATTCGGTTCCGCGGAGCCGGGAGTCCACACTCCGCCCGCCGTGATTTGCCCTGCCTCACCCTGACCTGGCAGCAGCCCCTCACCGGCGGTCAGGCTGGAAACCCAGACGTGCGGGTAATTGAACCGGCCAAGCAGATCAGTCACGAACTGTTCGAGCTGCGGCACCTTGGGCAGGTAGTAACTGCGGAAACGTTCCAGCAGCACGGCGATCTGCGGATCATCCGGAGTCACCAGCCGCACGGACAGTTCGCGGATTTCCCACTGCAGAACAGCTTCGAAGTGATTCTCCAGGCTGGCCGCGTGCTCGCGTCCCGCAGCCACCCACTCCAGCGCCTCCTTCTGCTCGCAGCGGGCATCAGCCAGCCCCACCAGTGTGGAGTACACCCGGTTCAGATCGATGACTTCCACGCAGGCCGGACGGCGGAGCGCTTCGCTGAGGACTTCGTACAGATACCGG
>JAGQPV010000097.1 GCA_020426545.1 Planctomycetaceae bacterium | reverse complement strand
GACCTGTTCCGGATAGCGGGTCGCGTAGCCCTGGGCCACCATGCCCCCGTAGGAAGAACCCAGCACGGCGATTCGTTCCAGCCCGAGGTACTGCCGCAGAGCTTCGATATCCTCGACGTTGTGCTCCAGGGTGCAGGTCCCGGGCTCGCACGGGGCGCTGCGGCCTGAACCGCGATGATCGATGAAGACCAGCTGGGCCACGTCGCGGAGCGAACCCAGCTGCGTTTTGAACGACACGTGGTCTCCGCCCGGGCCGCCATGCAGCAGGAACAGCACGGGGCGTTCCTTCATCCGGGCTCCGTCGGGCACCCACTGCATTCCGTCGATATCAAAGAACAGCCGTGTCCCGCAAATGTCAGCCAGCATGGCGCGTGCTCCTGTGGGGGAAGACCGGATTCTGCCTGACACCAGCGGTGGCCGGGCAGGCGGAAGGATACCAGAATCCGTCGGCAATTCCTGCTCTGTCCGGGTGAGCCCGCGGGCCTGTTCGCTCTGCCTTCGGCCCGGTAAACTCCAGAGGGCCGCCCAGAGATTTGCCGTTTCCGGCCGCCTGCTGACTGTGGATTCCCGTGCCCTGACCAGAACCTTCACTTTCTGCCCTCTGTCGAGCTGCCATGTCTCACCCCGCCGACCCGCCCCCCATGGAAGATCCGCAGCTGCTGGAGCAGGTGACGGTCCGCAGTGCCGGTCCGGACGATATTTCCCGGCTGGACAGTTATATTCAGCCGTTTGTGGATGAAGGCCGCCTGCTGCCCCGCACTCCCGATGAGCTGATTGAACTGGTGCGGCATGGTTTTGTGGCGGAACGGGCCGGTGCTCTCGTCGGTTTTGCCGCCCTTGAGGTGTACTCCCGCAAACTGGGCGAGATTCGCAGCCTGGCTGTGATTCCGGAACTGCGGGGCAGGGGCATTGGCAGGCTGCTGGTCGAGGCCTGCGTGCAGCGGGCGAGTGACCTCCATGTGCTGGAGGTCATGGCGATTACTTCCTCGGACGAATTCTTCCGCAGCTGCGGTTTCGACTTTACTCTGCCGGGCGAGAAGAAGGCCCTGTTTCTGCAGACACGGGAGAACCCGCATCATCCCGTACCACCGGCGGGCGATGGTCCTTCCTCCGCCCGGGATGCGGGCAGTTCTGCTTCCTGAGTCTTCCGGCGGTTCCTGAATTTTCCAGCAGACGAACAGAGCCATGCGCGCCGAAATTATTGCCATCGGAAATGAACTGACCTCCGGCGCCAGGCTGGACACAAACAGCCAGTGGCTGAGCCTCGAACTGGCCGAGCTGGGCATTCGGGTGCAGTACCACACGACGATTGATGATGACCTGCCTGCCCTGGTGGCGGAAATGCGCAGCGCCGTGAATCGGTCGGACCTGGTGCTGATTACCGGAGGCCTGGGGCCCACGCTGGATGACCTGACCCGACAGGCGATGGCGGAGCTGGCTCAGGTACCGCTGGTGCTGGATGTCGAACAGCTGGCGATCATTGAATCGATGTTCTCCCGCCGCAACCGGCCCATGGCCGAACGCAACCGCATTCAGGCCATGTTTCCCGAGGGAAGCGAGCCGATCAGTAATCCCCGGGGGACGGCTCCGGGAATCTGGCAGCAGGTGGGCCGCAAAGGGCAGCCGGAACCGTGCGTACTGGCCGCCATGCCGGGTGTCCCGAGTGAGATGAAGCGGATGTTTCGCGAGGAGATTCGCCCCCGTTTACCCGGCGGAGAAACGGTGATTCGCCGGGCGAGGATCAACTGCTTCGGCATCGGGGAATCGGACGCGGAAGCCCGGCTGGGCGAGCTGACGGCCCGCGGCCGCGAACCTGAAATCGGCATCACCGTGCACGAAGCGACGATCACGCTGCGGATCAACGCACATGGTCCGACCGAAGAAGCCTGCCAGGCTCAGATCGAACAGGCCAGGCGGGAAATTCACGAGCGGATGGGGACGCTGGTCTTCAGCGAGGAGGATGACGAACTGCAGCATGTGGTCATTCGACAGCTGGCTGCGGCCGGGTTGACGCTGGCCACCGCCGAGTGCGGCACCGGCGGGCTGCTGGCGGAACGGCTGACCGATGTGGAAAATTACGAAGCGGCTTACCGGGGCGGGCTGGTGCTGACCAGAGACGGAGCCGGCTGGGAGCTGCTGGGGATTCCCTCGGAACAGCGGGAAGCTGCCGGCAATGAAGTCGCCGCCGGAGCGATGGCCCGGGGCTGCCGGGAGAAATTCGGCACCGATTTCGCTCTGGCCGTGACGGAGCGGCCCGCATACGACGTCGAGCAGGAAAGCGGCCAGGTGCCGGCCCTGTACCTGGCGCTGGCCGGTGAGAATCTGCTGACGGTTCGCGAGCAGGTGCTGGTGGGCGATGCGGCGATTGCCCGCAGCCGGGCCGCCAAGGGCGTGCTTGATCTGCTGCGGCGACATCTGCAGCAGCAGGATGAGCAGAAGACCGGCTAAGCGACTGGATTGCGCTTCAATCGGACTGGCTGGAGATGTACTCCGTCAGCGATTGAGACAGTCGCTCGATTTCTCCCTGCAGTTCGGCCAGCAGCATGGTGGTCCCCGCGGCATCTTTGCCTGAGGCGGCTTCCTCCAGCCGTTCGGCCGTGTCGATGGCGATCTGCCCGCGAAGAATGCTGAGCCCGCCTTTCAGCCGGTGGGCAATTGCGGGCACTTTCTCCAGCTCACCCGCTTCCAGAGCGGCCTGAATTCCCTCCAGGCCCAGCCTGGATTCCTCGCGGAACAGCTGGATCAAATCGTCCAGCAGTTCGATATCGCCGCCCACATGAGCCCACAGATCCTGCGCATCGAACGGGGGTGGCAGGGGTTCTTCGGCTGCCGGCAATTCTGCTTCCGGCAGTCCAGCTGCGGGTGGGGCAGATGGTGTGGAATCCTCTGCGGGCAGAGCGACGTCTTCGACCTCGTCCACCGGCTGCGCGGCCCCCGAGGTGAGGGCGATTTCACGTTCCGTGTGCAGGGGTACGGCGCTGCGGGTCCGGCGGATCCATTCGCAGCAGGATTTCACCAGCTGATCGCGGTCCAGCGGTTTGGTGAAGAAGTCATCGCAGCCGGCCGCCAGGCACTGTGCCCGGTCTTCCTCCATTGCATTGGCCGTGAGTGCCAGAATGGGCAGGGTCAGTCCATGTTCTCTCAGTTTTCGGGTGGCGGTGCAGCCATCCATCACGGGCATCTGCATATCCATCAGCACCAGATCGTAAGCCGCGTGATTGCGAGCGGCTGGCTCTCCGGTGGAACCAGGGGGACCGGCCATGACCTTCTGCATGGCCAGACTGCCGTTCTCGACGACGTCCACCACAGCTCCTGCTCTGCTCAGCAGCGTGCTGATCAGCCGCTGATTGACCGGGTTGTCTTCCGCCAGCAGGATTCTTCCTTCAACCCGGGGCAGCGGGAACAGTGCGGCCGGGTTCGATCGATCCCGGGTGATCGATTCGATCAGCTGGATACCCTCCAGCGGCCCGGTGGCTACGGTCGCGGTAAAGGTGCTGCCGCGACCGGCTTCGCTGACGACAGAAATATCTCCATCGAGCAGACGGGCCATGCGCCGGCAGATCGCCAGGCCAAGGCCGGTTCCGCCGTATTTTCTACTGGTTGAAGCATCTGCCTGCACAAAGGGAGCAAACAGGCTTTCCTGCTGTTCCACCGTCAGCCCGATGCCGGTATCGCTCACGTCGAAGGCCAGCTGAGGAACGTCGTTCAGGGTTTCTTCCAGCAGGCGAACAGTCAGCTGCACCTCGCCGTGGTCCGTGAACTTGATCGCATTGCCCAGCAGGTTGATCAGAATCTGGCGGATGCGAACCGGGTCCGAACAGATTCGCTCGGGAATTCTTCCGGCCACATCGGCTTTCAGAATCAGGCCCCGGGCAGTGGCTGGTTCCTCGAAGAAGGAGAGCACCTCACCGACCAGAGTTGCCGGAGCAAAGTGAATCCGCTCGACCGTCATACTGCCAGCCTCGATCTTGGACAGGTCGAGAATATCGTTGATGACCGTCAGCAGGTGGCTGCCGGAATCCAGGATGGTCTCCACGTACGTGTCGCGTTCCTCATTCGTGACGTTGCGGTCGGACAGGAGGTGGGTGTAGCCCAGAATGGCCGTCAGCGGAGTCCGGATTTCATGGCTCATGTTGGCCAGGAAGTCACTCTTGCTCCGACTGGCTGCTTCGGCTGCTGTACGGGCCGCGATCAGATCGGCTTCCCTGGCCCGCAGTTCCTCCTCGAACCGCCGACGGTCGGTAATATCAATCAGCGAACCCGCCATGCGAACGGGCTGGCCGGTTTCATTGCGCACCACCTGCCCGGTCGCGTGGAAATATCTGAAATCACCCGCTTTCGTCTGCAGTCGATATTCAATATCGAACGGGCGCTCGTCGTCGGCAAAATGCTCCTCCAGAGCGACCTGCACCTGCGGTATGTCGTCCGGGTGCAGCGTATCGTAGAAGGAATCAACCGTGCCGGGGAACTCGTCATCGCTGTAGCCCAGCATCTCTTTGAATCGAGGAGCATAGAAAACGCTGCCGGTGGGAATATCCCAGTCCCACAGTGCCGCACTCGAACCGCGGACGGCCAGTTCGTAACGTTCTTCGCTGGTCCTGATGTCCTGGATATCGGTGCAGGAGCCCAGCCATTTCACCACATGTCCCGCGGCGTCGCGAATCGGGACCGCTGTGACCTGGAACCAGCGATACACTCCTTCAGCACTGCGGAGCCGGTACTGGATATCGAGCGGCGAACCGGTGTCGACATGCTGTTCCCACTGCAGGAAGGTCGACTCGCGGTCGGCCGGATGGATCTGCTCCAGCCAGCCGGTGCCCAGCTGCACGTCTTCGGGAATGCCCGTGTAGGCCACCCACTGTTTGCTGAGATAATCGCAGTATCCGTCCGACTGGCAGGTCCATGTCAGCTGCGGCATGCAGTCTGTCAGTTCGCGGAACCAGTTGTTCTGTTCCTGCATCCGCAGCTCAGCCAGACGCCGTTCGGTAATGTCTTCGTGACTGCCGACAAAGCCCGTGCAGACCTGCGTGGCCGAAACGAGCCGCCGGGACTTCCAGCGAACGTGGCGGACTTCGCCATCAGGCCGCCTGCAGCGGTACTCGACATCGTAGATGCCCCCCTCGGTGACAAACCGCCGCCATTCTGCGACGACATGATCGCGGTCTTCCGCCAGAATCCCCTGGACCCAGCCACTTCCCAGGCTGTCTTCCAGACTGAGCCCGAAAATCTCCTGCAGGGCCTTGTTGGCGTAGATCCAGCCTCCCTGCTGATCGGACTGGCAGATGCCGATTGGTGCGAAGGCCGCCAGGGCACGGAACCGGGTTTCGCCTTCCCGCAGGACTTCTTCAGCCTGCATCCGGGCGGTGATGTCGGCCATGGTGCCCACCATCCGCCGTGGCTCGCCGGTGGCATCGTATTCGAGGATGCGACTGCGGGTGGCCACCCAGCGCCACTCGCCACTGGTATGCAGGATGCGGAATTCGGTCTCGCAGACATCGGAGCCACCGGAGAAGTGCTCTTCGATGTTCTGCTGGAATTCCGGCAGGTCGTCCGGATGAACTTTCGACAGGAATCCGTCGAAACTGGTCGGCACGGTTTCGGGAGTCTCTCCGACAATAGACGCCCACCGTTCATCGGACAGCAGATTGCCGGAAGGGATGTTCCAGTCCCAGATTCCCAGCTGGCCGCCGGCAAGCGCCAGGTTGAGCCGTTCGCGTTCCTCGCTCAGTTCAATTTCCGCCCGACGGGCCGAGGTGACATCGGTCGCCAGACCAAGAAAACCTGTCAACGTGTTCTGGTTGTCGCGGATTGACGTCACCACCAGATCGACGGTCAACCGGGTTCCATCCTTGCGAATGTAGGTCCATTCGCGGGCATCGTGCCGGCCCTGCCTGGCGTATTCGACGAAGGTATCGAACCCGTGCAGCTCCCGGCCGGTTTCCCGGGTGAGCTGTTCGCTGCGGGCCATGACTTCCGACTCGAGGTGAATGGCCCCGGGCGTTAATTTACCGACGACTTCCTCCGCGTTGTAACCCAGCATCTGTTCCGCGCCGGTGTTGAACACGGTGATCACACCCTGCAGGTCGGTTGCGATGATAGCCACCTCCGTGGAGGCGTCGACCACCGCCTGCAGATGAGCCCGGACCCGCTGGGATTCATCCCGCTCCTCACGCTGCTGTGTGACATCGGACACAAACCCGTGCCACAGAACGGAACCATCGGGCAGCCGTGCGGGCCGCGCATCGCCGAACAGCCAGCGGGTTTCTCCATCCTCGAACTGAACGCGGTGTTCCTGCCGCCAGGGTTTCAGCGTGCGGGCCGATTCCGCGATCGTGCGGACTACCTCGTTAACGTCGTCCGGATGAAGTACATCAAACACAGGAGCAGCATTGTCTCGTACCTCCTCGGGTGTGACCCGATAGATGTCGGCGATTCCGTCGCTCACATAGGGAAAGCAGCTGCTCCCATCTGCACGCTGCAGATACTGGTACACCATGCCAGGCACCTGGCGTGAGACCTGAACCAGTCGTTCGTGGGTCTCCGTCAGTGAATGCTGCTTCTGATCCAGCTCGCGGACCGTGCGCCGCAGTTCGAGTTGCGTGGAGGCCTGCCGGGCCAGAGAGGTGAGATCGCGAAGCTGCGCGGCCGACAGGGAACGGGCCCTGGTATCGATGACACACAATGTGCCCAGCGCGTAACCATCAACCGTGATTAACGGGACACCAGCATAGAAGCGGATATGTGGAGGACCGGTGACCAGCGGGTTGTCGCAGGTACGGGGGTCGGTGAGGGCGTTGGCCACCACAAACGGTTCCCGGCTGTGAATCGCATGCGCGCAGAAAGCCTGATCCCGCGGTGTCTCGGTAACATCCAGCCCGCAGGCGGATTTGAACCACTGGCGTTTCTCATCCACCAGGCTGATGAGGGCAATCGGAGTGCCGCACAAGCGGGCGGCCAGCTCGGTCAGGTCGTCGAAGACGGCTTCCGGACCGGTGTCCAGCACGTCGCATTCCAGCAGTGCGCGCAGCCGGAGGGCTTCGTTGTCTGGTGGAAGTGCGCCAGGCATGATCGGACAATTCGCTGCAGAAGGGAGTCAACCGCTGCCGGGAGTCCGACGCGGCCTGAGATGTGTGCCGGTTTTCATCGGACCGGAAAGGCGGCAGACTCTAATCTTCCTTCCGCAGGTAACCCGACCGGCACTGCTGTGATTACTGGTGCCGCGGGAGATTTCAGCATAATCCGTTCCCGGGAAATTGTCCTGCTCACCGCTGCCGACAGCACATTCCGCAGCCACTGAACTGATGCCGACGGGCACTTACAGCGAGGCAATTGCCTGATTGCTGATGGTCGTGCCGTAGTAGGAACGGTACTTCACCTTGCGTTCCAGGTCCTGAATGATGACCTCGGTAAAATCGATGCCGGTCGCATTCTGGCTGCTGCCCAGCCCGCCGGGACTGAACACGTTAATCTCCATCAGCTTGTCATCGATGATATCGAGACCGACGAGGAACATCCCGTCACGAACCAGTTTCGGGCGGACCATCTCCACCAGCTGCAGCATGGTGTCCGTCACTTCGACGGGTTCGCTTTTTCCTCCGGAGTGCATATTGCTGCGGGCATCGCCCGTGTCGTTTCGTCGCCGGAAGGCAGCATACTGGCCATCTTTCTCCAGCGCCCGGCCATTCATGACGAACAGGCGGACGTCTCCATCCACCGCGCCGGGCAGATATTCCTGAGCGATGCAGAACCCGTCCCGCACGACAGCCTCGATCATCTGATTCAGGTTGGCTTTCTCGTCTTCGCCGATCAGGAAGACACTCTGACCGCCCGACCCCTGCAGCGGCTTGATGACGACTTTCCCTTTCTGCTCGCCGATAAAGGCCTTAATGTCGTTGATATCCCGGCTGATGCAGGTTCTGGGGCGGACCTGTTCCGGAAAGTACTGGAAGTAGGTTTTGTTCAGCGCATTAGCCAGGCCAAAGGGGTCATTCAAAACGGTGATGCCGCGACTGGCTGCCAGCTGGCCGAACAGCACTCCGCTGGTCTGGGCCCAGGCCCGTTCGGCCACATCGTCCGACGGGTCGTTGCGGAGGAGCACGATATCCATCGTGTCGAGATTGATTCGTTCGCTTTCTCTGCTTTCGTCCTGCACCACGGCCAGATAATCGGTCAGGGAATCGTACGGGCCACCGTTGGCGGAACGGACATGTGCCTGGACCGATCCGTCCGGTTCATAGATGAAGTCACCCACACCCAGATAATAACTTTCGTGTCCCATATTCACGGCGGTCATTGCCAGCCGTGTGGTTGTAAAAGACGGTTTTTCAGTCAGAGTTTCGTTGACGACGAATGCGATTTTCATAAGTCACTCTCCATCAGTGCCAGGACCGACATGCCCCGGCAGGCATCCAGCCGGCGGCGAATGGTTTCGTCATTCCAGAAGCGGGGCAGAATTCGCGGAGGGACGATTATTTTTCTGCGGCGCATCTCCTGAATGTAAGGGATGTGCTGTAGACCGATTTTCCCTACGTACAGCGGTTCGATGTCGTGCCCCGCGGCGAGATAGTCCAAAAGCTCCTTCAGGCCACGGAGATAAATCACATCTTTCGTCAAACCTCCTCCCCGGTAGACGCGGAGGGTGATGGTGAAGGCCCGGTGCCAGGTAAACCCGAATCCCTCATGCAGCAGGGCGAACGTCCTCGCGAAGGAATGGCCTTCCGTCAGCGAGTCCACCGCCACCACGCGGCCGGCCAGTGTGCGGATGCGACTGGCCGTCAGGCCGCCGGCGAGATACTCGGCCAGAACGGCCAGACCCTCCTGAAGTTCCTCGTAGCCGCTCAGCCCGGCGTACAGCTGCCGGAATGGCTGACAGCGGCCGTTGAAATATGTCAGCAGGTGTGTGCCGATTTCATGGTGCAGCAGCGGCTCGACGCGTTCCGCGGAGATATCGAGATTCTTTGAGACCAGCAGCCGATCGTGTGAAACCATGATGCCGGCGGCGATTTCATCGCACTCTTCCACGGTCGCGTGGAACTCGTTCATCCGCGTGTGGTAATAATCAAATTCCTCCCGTGCCCGGCAGATCAGTTCGGTGGCGTTGATTCGCCGGGATTCGCTGCCGCTGCTGGTGCCGCAGGGTTCTTCAATCCGCTGCAGAATATCGCGGGAGAGCTGCAGCAGTGCGCGGTCGGCCGTGCCATAAAGCTGCAGACTGCTGTAGAGGAAGCCGGGCGTATCCAGATCACGCAGGGCGGTGAGTTTCCGGTCGATTTCCTCCTGCTTCTCCCAGAACAGATGCGCCAGCGTGGGGTCTTCGATACGTTCAATTTCGATATCGAACAGCCGCCGCTTCAGGAGGCTGGGCCGGTAGGGCAGCGAGCGATAAATCAGACGGGGAATTTCCTGGCAGCCACTGTCATAAAATTTCTGGCGGGCCTCGTCGACATTGGTGGGAGAGACCTGCAGCAGAAAGTCGAATGATTCCGAAACCTCGCACAGTTGCTGGTCGATCAGCCGGGCCGCCTTGACCAGAGAAGAAGGCCCGAGGGAGTGATAGGAAACGGCATCGCTTCGCTTTGATTTCGGCTCCTCGGTGGCGGGATCGTCCGTGGTGCCCGTGAACTGGGCGACGGTCTTGCGAATGGCGGCTGCCAGCTGATGCCGCAGCGAATGCAGCACCATGGGATAGGGAGTGCCGGTGCGGGGGTCGCGGTAGACTGGCCCGACTCCCAGGCCGAGCACGCAGCACCCCGAGGGGGCGGAGTCGGGGCTGTAGTCCTCGAGGGGCTTCATGCCGGGCGGAGCAACCTGCTGCGAGGCACGGGCGGTGACTGCAGGGGACTGATGGTTGACGGTAATTTCGCTGAGCGCCTGCTGAAACGTTTCGATCGTCGAGGGAATGGCATTCAAGTCCGAAGAGACCATTTCAAACGACAGGGAGTCAGTAGTCTCCGGCAGCGACCAGATTTCGATCAGCAGAAACGTGCCAAAATGCTCCTGCATGGCGGTGATGATCTGCCGGCAGAGCCCGGCCACGCCGGCGTAATGGTCGTCGGCTCCGGAGGCGAACAGGTAGGCTGCTTCGGTGGTCACCAGTTTGAAGGTGCCGGCGTCCCGCTGATCGGGAGGGGAGCGGTACACACAGAGGAACGGCAGCTGCCGGTCGATCCGCAGACGGCCTCTGGCCGGAAGATTCCGACGGACTCTCTGGTTTCGTGCCAGCCGCGAACACACCGACTCGGCGATGCCGGCGTAGCTTGTCGGGCTGACGCGGTCGGTTGCGGGTTCACGGACCATCAGCTGGTTGCTCCTGTCTCCCGAAGTACCGGCCCACTGGACCGGGCAAGACTCTGCCTCTTCGAATGCGGCGAACTGCGGAACCTGCGGACCTTCCGCAACACCGGCAGTCGAGGCCATGGTTGAACCAATGCAAACGGCATACCAGTGATTCAGGCCGCTGTGGCCTGCAGAAATCCGGGCGGAATTCCCGTTCACTGCCCCGGAATCGATCGCTGTGCCATCTGGCGGACCGGCGGCTGCGCGGACAGC
Source organism: Planctomycetaceae bacterium (assembly GCA_020426545.1). Taxonomy (GTDB): domain Bacteria; phylum Planctomycetota; class Planctomycetia; order Planctomycetales; family Planctomycetaceae; genus JAGQPV01. The sequence goes on along the minus strand of JAGQPV010000097.1, from coordinate 2,414 downwards.
TGTCAGCACCAGGTGGCGAGCAGCACGCAGCGGGTGTCAGGCGAGAATCCCCAAGTGGAGGCAACGGGCGGGTCTTTCCGCGAGGAGCAGACTCTGTCCAAATGCACCAAATGCACCGAATGCGCCATTCTGCGCCCTGCTGGTGGTTCCAGAGGCGAACTGATGTTCGTCCGCAGCGTTCCGGTCTGGCGGCGGTTGATGTGGTGGGGCTGTCGGCAGTTTCGAGATCGGTCTTGAGCCGGATTTGCAGATCCGTTAAGACTCCGCTCGATTTCTCACCTCTCCCGTGCTCCGGCGTCCTGTCCGGGGCCAGATTGCGAGATTTGTCTTTCGGGAAACCGCAGCAGTCCCCGTGGCTGGCGTGGCCCGAAAGCAGTCCCCCCTGTTTCAGGGTGGATGCAGCAGCGACTGCCGGAACGGGCAGTCGCAACCTCTCCACTGCAGATCTCACCAACAGCAAACCCCTCTCTCAGACCACCACCCGGCCCGAATTCAGCAGCCGGTTGTTCGACAACCCGTCCCGGGTACCACTTCCACTTGGGATTTTCTCTCACGTCTCTCATGCTGCGGCTGATGTGATGTGCTGCCGGCACGGCCCTGTTGATGGCTGTCTGTCACTGGCACATCCCAGCAACGCCTGGAGGTTGACGCGATGCGCACCTGCCTCGCCATCTGTGCTGTTCTGATTCCGCTCGTCTCCCCTGCGGAGGCTCAGATTCGCAGCTTTCCGTATCAGGCCACTATTGCAGTGGAACAGGCCGAGGTGCGCAGCGGTCCGGGGAGCAGGTACTACGCCACCGCGCGGCTGCCTCGCGGACAGCAGATTGTCATTCACCGGCACGACCCGGGCGGGTGGTACATGATTTCTCCGCCGCAGGGCAGTTTCAGCTGGGTGGAGGCCAGCCACGTTCAGCGGGGGGAAGGCTCCTCCGGGACTGTCACCGCGAACGATGTGCCCGTCTGGATCGGCAGCTCCGAGACAGAATCGTTCGATGTGGAGCAGGTGCGGCTGGGCCGCAATGCCCGCGTGACGATTCTGGAATCCCGCACGGTGCAGCAGGGCGGCAAGTCCGTTGAAATGCTGGCGATTGCTCCGCCGCGGGGCGAGTTCCGCTGGATTGCCGGGCAGGCTGTGGTGCCGGTGGCTCCGCAGCTGCGGGAGCAGCATGATCTCGATCCGTTCGCCACCCCCACAACCGCAATGCGGGAGAACGTCCCGGCAGCAGCCGGTGGGCCGGCGCTGGCCGCACCAGCACGGCGGGATTCGCAGGTGCGGACGGTTTCTGTTTCGTCGGGAGAATCGACGGCCAGTGGTTCCGCCACGCCGCGGGTGGTGGCGGAAGGAGTCAGTCAGCACGGACTGCGGCCGGAACAGATTCTCAGCGAGCGGCAGCGGCTGCGGGAACTGGACGGCAAATTCCGGCAGATGATTCAGCTGGATCCCGCCGAGTGGAATTTCCAACAGATTGAGGCCGACTACCGCAGACTGCAGCAGTCGACAGAATACGGCGTGCTGGCCAGTCAGATTGAACTGCGGCTGGCCTCGCTGAAGCATTACCAGGGAATTCGCCGCGAGTACGATGAGTTCCTCGAAGTCACCAGTGAAACCAGCCAGCGCGATGCGGAGCTGGCCGCCCGACAGCAGCAGATTGCCCTCGGCGGTTTTGATGGCAGCGCAGCCGCACGCCAGCAGTCTGGATTTTCTGTGACACCGACGGACATGCAGCCCGCTCCGACCGGCCCGACGGCCCTGCCGTTCCCCGGGGAGCAGTCGTTCCCGACGGGAGTCATTGAGGAAGTGCCTGCTGGTTCGCCCGTGGAAGTGCCTTTCACCGCGCCGGAAACCGCGGTTGAGGGCGATGGCTCGCCGTTCATTGTTCCCTCGGAATCGGGACCGATTCTGACGGTGCCCTCGTTCCCCGAAACCAGTTCGACCACACCGACGTCTTCGGCACCAGAACTGGCTGTCAGTCAGCCGATTCAGCCCGTGGCAGATCCCGGACCGGGCAGCGGCGCGGCAGCTGGCAGCAGTCAGGGAATGGTGGTTCCGGCCGGTTCGTCGGTGCCGAATACACTGTCCTTCCCGGCCGATGCCGGCGTGCAGGCCGTGCCCGGTGTGTCGCCGGCAGCGGGGAATGCGAACAGCAGTGGCATTCAGCCGGTTTCAGGCAGCGGCCAGCCCGTGCCCACGCTGCAGTCGCAGCCGGCCACCCAGCCAGCAACCGCACCGGCCGGTTATCCGCAGCCGGTGAATGTCCCTCAGCCGGCTGGCGTGCCGGTTCCTGCTCTGCAGCCGGTTCCCGGGCAGCAGCAGGTTGTTCCGGCGGGTCAGGCAGGCCCGCCCGCGCGGTACATGCCACGGTACTATGGTGTGCGGCGGCCTGGCGTTCCCGCACAGCAGCAGATGCAACAGC
>JAGQPV010000978.1 GCA_020426545.1 Planctomycetaceae bacterium | reverse complement strand
GAACCCGCGGAACTGCCACCACTGACAGGTCACGGCGGATGGGTACAGCAGGTCGAGTTTTCGCCTGACGGAAAGACTGTTTTCTCACTCGATTCCTGGGGGCAGCTGTGTGCCTGGCCGTACGAGGCGGAGCAGCCGCAGCCGGTGTGGAAGAACGACACGGCCCATGACGGGTGGATTTTCGATCTTTCGTTAAGTGCCGATGGCCAGCGACTGGCCACCGTCGGGCGGGATGGCTTTGTGCGGGTGTGGTCGGCCGGGGACGGCAAACTTGTTCGTGAACTGCCCCGGCACGAGCATCAGCTGTGCCGGGTGGCGCTGCACCCGGATGGCCTGTCGCTCGTCAGCGGAGATCTGTTCGGCACCCTGCGGCATTTCGATCTGAAGACCGGAGAGCTGGTCCGCGAGCGGACCTACGAGAAGCTGCATTACTACCAGCGGATCCAGGATGTGCCCGGCATCTACGTGCTGGAGTTTCATGACGAAGGCCGCACACTGCTGTGCGGTGGCGGGCAGCCGACGAAGACCGGCAACCACTTTGGTGTGCCGACGCTGCACCTCGTCGACTGGAAGACTTTCGAGCCGACCACCACCCGGCATTACGGCGAGGATCGCTTCGGTTTCGTGTTCGATCTGGCCTGGCACCCGGATGGCTATTTCGCCATGGTGACCAGCGGTGCTCCCGGAGCCGGGCAGTTCCTGCTGGCCCGCCCGGAGGATGAGAAGCCGTTCTTCACATCGACGAAGTTTGCCAACTGCCACAGCATCGCCCTGAGTCCCACCGGCACCGAAGTGATTGTGGCCGCCACCAACAAGGGCCACCAGGGGAATGGGGCCGTGCGGAACAAGGACGGCACCTACCGGGGCAATACGTCGCCGCTGCACGTCTTCAGCCTGGCTCCCCCGGCTGAAGACGCGGAAAAAGAAAAGGCAGCCACCCCCGCGAAGGGATGACTGCCTGTCTGAAGCCTCAGCCTGTTCTGCTGGCCGGCTCATTCTGAACGGGTGATGGCACCATTACTGCCCGCGGCCGGGCGACCGTTCATCGCACCAGGCCGGGCGGTGAGTTTGGTCCAGTTGGCGCTGAGTTCGGTCCGCTCGACGGTCCAGTTTCTGCGCTGTCCCAGCCGGATCAGCCGCTCGGCGTTTTCCGTGTGCACCATCCGGCTGAAGGCGCTGCCCTGGTCGAGATCGGCCCGGAACAGAGCCCATTCCGCACCCAGCACGAAGCATTCCTCGCGGGTGAGGTGATCGACGGATCCGTCGCTGATGTCGAATGGCTCGGCCAGTCCGTAGGGAAAGTTCATCAGCCGGCTTTCTCGTCCAGGAGTTCCACAGCGGCGAATGTCTGGCCTTCCAGAATGGCCAAGCTGGCTCCGCCGCCCGTACTGACATGCGTCACCTGGTCAGCAAATCCCAGCTGGGCGATGGCGGCCGCACTGTCTCCGCCGCCGATGATGCTGATGGCGTCACTTTGTGCAATGGCTTCGGCGACTTTGCGGGTGCCGGCATCAAACGGGGGCAGCTCGAACACACCCATCGGTCCGTTCCAGACGACCGTACCGGCTTTGCTCACAATGGCGGCGTATTTTT
>JAGQPV010000977.1 GCA_020426545.1 Planctomycetaceae bacterium | reverse complement strand
GACGCCATGCAGTGCCAGGCCGGCCGCTGCAGCCAGGCCGGCCAGCCCGCCGCCAGCAACGATCGTATGCACGTTCATGGCGTGGAATCATACAGCTGCCGTTCCGGTCATACAAACCGGCCCTCAGTGTTCTCCGTTCTGCAGGCGGTTCCAGTCGGTGGAGACTGCAGCATGCGATGCGGCCCCGGAATTCGCATGGCGAATGATTTCACCTTCCACCAGGTACACGACATCCTCCGCGATGTTCGTCGCGTGGTCGGCAACCCGCTCCAGATGCTTGGAGGCCGAGAACAGGTGCATGCCCGAATCCACCATTCCCGGATTCTCTTTCATTTTCTCCATGATCTCGTTGATGATCTGCAGGTTGAGATCGTCCACTTCCCCATCGGAAGCACAGATATTCCGAGCCAGGCGGCTGTCGAGTTTAACGTAGGCGTCGATGCTCTGGTGCAGCATCTCCACCGCCATCTGAGCCATTCGCTCCAGCTTCTGATGCAGATCCACATCGACCGACCAGGCAAAACCCGTGGCACGCTCCGCAATGTGCACGGCCAGATCGGCCACCCGTTCCAGCTCGGCGGAGATCTTCAGCACCGCCGTAATCCGGCGGAGGTCGACCGCTACTGGCTGATGCAGGGCCAGAATCTTCAGGCAGTTCTCTTCGATCCGCACATCCCGCAGGTCGATTTCCCGGTCCCGCTCGGCCAGCTCACGGACGTCGGAATCGGATGGATCCGACAGCTGCTGCACAGCCCGCTGAATCAGATCTTCCACCAGAGCGCACAGAGAGATGATGTCCCGGTGCAGCTCTTCCAGGTCGCGGGTCAGATGAATCGACATGGCAACTCCCTTTGTTGTAAATCAGTGCAGGCAGGCCCGAACAGCAGCCACACAGGCGCCCCCGCTGTTCCGTGGCGGAGAGGAACAGCCGGCCTCTGTCCCCCCGGTTTCAGCCGGAAAGCCGACCTGACTGTGCTGCGAACAGCCGGACGAGGACCAGAGAGCAGCTTTCGTTCGCCAGCCGTTCAGCCGAACCGACCGCAGATATAGTCTTCGGTCTGCTTCTGTTTCGGGCTGGTAAACAGCTGCCGCGTGTCGCCCACTTCCACCAGCTCACCATTGCAGAAGAAGGCCGTCATGTCGCTGATGCGGGCCGCCTGCTGCATATTATGAGTCACGATGACGATCGTATAGTTTTCCTTCAGCTCGAAGATCAGGTCTTCGATGCGTGAAGTGGATGCCGGATCGAGAGCGGACGCCGGTTCGTCCATCAGCAGCACTTCCGGATCAGTCGCCAGCGCCCGGGCGATACACAGCCGCTGCTGCTGACCACCGGACAGCGACATGGCCGACTCGCTCATCCGGTCGCGAACTTCGTTCCACAGAGCGGCCCGCTTGAGGGACTTCTCCACAATCTCCGCCAGCACGCGGCGGTTCCGTTCACCGGCAATCCGCGGCCCGAAAGCGACGTTGTCGAAGATGGATTTAGGGAACGGTGTCGATTTCTGAAACACCATTCCCACCTGCTTCCGCAGGGCGACCACATCGATTTCCGGACCGTAGATCTCCGTGCCATCGAGAAACACTTCGCCCGA
>JAGQPV010000976.1 GCA_020426545.1 Planctomycetaceae bacterium | reverse complement strand
TTCAATCGCCGCAGCAGCACGGAACATTTCGCTCCGGCTGCTGCGGGTTTCTGGAACGGGCCTGCGGGGGCTCGATTACTCGTTGGAACCTTCGGGACGACGGTTTTCACGTCCTTCAGGACGACGGCCCCGGCGGCCTTCGCCATCACGGCCCCGTTCGCCCCGGCGTCCGCCTTCGCCCCGGCCCGCTTCACCGCGTCCGCCTTCGCCGGCCGGACGACGGCCACGCATCGAGCGGAAGGCCTCCCGCAGTTCTTCCTGCTCGATCACGCCATCCTTGTTGGCGTCAATCCGGTCGAAGTTCTCACGCATCCGCTCGGGGGCCTCTTCCTTCGAGATCTTCCCGTCCTTGTTGGTGTCGAACCGACCGAAGAATTCCTCGCCACCGGGACGTCCGCCGGGTGCTCCACCCCGGCCACCGCCGAAGCCACCACCAAACCCGAACAGTTCCCGCGGGTCGAGCGAGCCGTCCTTGTTGGCGTCGAGTTCGTCGAACTTCTCAGCCGCTTTGGCCAGTTCGTCCTTGCTCAGCTTGCCATCGGAATCGGTATCCAGCATGCGGAACAGCGACGGGCCGCGCTCGCCACCACCACGGGGGCCACCTTCACCACGCGGGCCACCCGGCCGGCGTCCGCCTTCACCACGGGGGCCGGCTTCGCCATCACGGCGGGCACCCGGGCCACGGCCGGCGGCACTGGTGAACTCTTCCCTGCTGAGTGCGCCGTCCTTGTCGGTATCGCCGTTCTGGATCAGACGATCGAAGAAGCGGCGGCGGTTCTCGTCGACCTCATCGGAGGTCACCTTGCCGTCCTTGTTTTTGTCCAGCTGGGTAAACAGTGCTCCCAGCGGGTTGGGGCGTTCGCTCTTTTCCGCATCCTGAGCCACCGCCACACCGGTTGAAGTGGCCACGACGAGCGCCAGAGCCATGCTGCTGAAGGCCGAAATTCTGCACATGCTGAGAACTTTCTTACAAAAGGAACCAATTGTCCAGAACAGGGGCCGACCCCCGCGGGGTCCGGCGAACTCGCGTTCGATGCCATGCTGCGTCTGGTGGCCTGTCAGGCCGGCTGTTCGAGTGTTCGCCCCGCTGGAGCAGCCCGAATCCCTGCAGGTTTCGAGCAGTCCAGCCGGTCTGCCTTGATGAAACCCGCCAGCTCGGGCGAGGTTTCGCGGCAGCTTCTCAAATCGGCGAAATTTGTGCGTCAGAACTGCTGCCGAAGGAACACAGCAGATTCCGCGCCGCTGTCCTCCGCCACAGTGCGGGAAATTTTCCCGCCGGTTACACAAAATTGTCCGCTGCGCAACAACCGGAATCTGAACTGTTCTGCTGGAGCTGGCCGCCGCGGGATGCGCCGGTTTTTCCCTCTCCGCCAGTGAGAACTGCCTGCGGAGCGTGTGAATCCACCGCACCGGCACCACCCGGAACGCAGACAGCCGCTGCACAGGCCATTCGTCGGGCCCGCGCAGCGGCTGTGCAACATCTGAAGTCAGGCGGGCCTGGAGGAGCCGCCTGGAGGAAAACGGGCGGGTTACTCGCCGCTGGTGAACTGCAGCGAGTACAGGTCGGCATCGCTGAGCACGAACCGCACCCGCACGGGCA
>JAGQPV010000975.1 GCA_020426545.1 Planctomycetaceae bacterium | reverse complement strand
ACGCCAGCCCCTCATTGCCCGTTTTGAACTGCGAATCCACCATCGCCGACCACAGCCCCACCACGCCCCGCGGGTCGCGGCCTTCCAGCAGCCGGCCCAGCGATTCCACAATTCCGCGCGTGCCGGGGCTGCCGACAGATACACCCGTCAGCCCGTCATCCGTCTCCAGAAAGATGGCCAGTGCAGCCGCCCGGTCCCGCCCCTGAGGAGAATTCGCGTCCCCCATCATTCTCAACAGCGGAAACTCAAACAGTTCCGTCCGCAACCCGATGATTTTCATCTGCGTTTACCAGCCCCGCTCTTCCGTAGGGCCGACTGTGCCGGCCATTTCTGCTGCCCCGCATTCCGACCCGTGTGCTGCTGCCGGCTTTCCCGGTGAGCTTCTCTTCCGTAGGTCAGGCTATTGCCTGACTTCTTTTTCCTCGCACTTCACCGGAGACCTGGAAATCGACCTCAGGCAGATTCGCCGGGTGCCACTGCCAGCTTACCCGGCAGTGCCGTCTCTACTTCCCTCCCTTCCAGGGAGGGATTGAGGGAGGTTCATCAGCTTTCAATAAGCAGCCACATGTTGCTCCACGGGTGAAATACCCCGCCCTACGGCATCGGCAGCACCACCGCCTGCTGCGATTCCGCACTGATGGCCACCGCTTCGGTAAATTCCATATACTTCAGGCCCGTGGCGAAATCGGTGAACTGCACCTGCTCCTCACCACGAATCGCCCCGATAAACTCCTCTTCCACCCGCCAGCCGCCCTGCTGTTCGGCAGGAATCTTCACCTCCCGCAGCTTCTCATCACCCTCCTGGCCGATCAGCAGCTTCTTTTCGGGAGCCAGCTCAAACCGAATCGTGCCCCTGCTGCCATACAGATGAATCTGATGGCCCGGGCCGAACAGCGTCTGCCCGCTCAGGTGGTACAGGCCCCTGGCCCCGCCTTCCAGCCGGGTCAGAATCTGCACGCTGTCGGGAACCGTGGCTTCCGTGTGCCCCGTATGCGGCGAGGGAGCAAAGTCCGTCTGGAACATGGCATGCTGGGCCATGACCCACACCGGAGGCGGAACCCACCGCAGCAGCGTCTCATGCAGAATCCCCAGCGACAGCACATTCCGGCCGCTGATTTCCTCTTCCTGCCGCCAGTGCAGCGGGGCCGAACGGTCGTGGAACAGATCCGTCGCGCTGATCAGCACCACTTCCCGCAGTTCGCCGAGGAAACCGCCCCCAATCAGTTCCTTCAGGTACGCATCTTCCTCCAGCCCAAACGGGCTGGGCACAATCTGCGTAATCAGCTCCGGACGGGCTTCCGCGGCGGCCGCCATCCGTTTGGCTTCGGCCAGACTGCGGGCCATGCGGGCTTCCGTCAGCACATGGCGACCCGCCTCCAGCGCAGCGACCGTGATCTCCGCGTGCAGGCTCGGCCACGTGCCGATCATCACCGCATCGAGATCGGGATCGGCCACCAGCTCCTGCCAGCTGCCGTAGGTTTTCGGAATCGAATACTCTTCGGCCACCCGCCGGGTCGATTCTTCCGTCCGGTTCGCGACAGCGGCGATTTCCACGCCCTCAATCGCCCGAAAACCGGGAATATGCCGGCTGCGGGTGTTGGC
>JAGQPV010000974.1 GCA_020426545.1 Planctomycetaceae bacterium | reverse complement strand
TCCGCCCCCGCTCAATGTCCTGCTGATCACGCTGGATACCACCCGCGCCGACCGGCTGGGCTGCTACGGCTATTCACCGGCCCAAACACCCGTGCTCGATCGGCTGGCGCAGCAGGGCGTCCTGTTCGAGCGGGCTTATGCTCCCGTACCGCTGACGCTGCCCTCGCATGCTTCGATGCTGACGGGTCTGTATCCGCCCGAGCATAGTCTCCACACGAATGGTCAGGCCGCATTGCCTCGGGAAATTCCCACCCTGGCGACGGAACTGCAGGAAGCTGGATACGCGACCGCAGCCTTTATCGCCGCTTTTGTGCTGGACCGGAAGTTTGGTCTGCAGCGAGGCTTTGAGACTTACGACGATGACCTCTCGCTGGCCGCTCCCACATTGCACGGAGATCATCAGTATCGCGATGCGAGGCAGGTGATTGATGCGGCGATCGAGTGGTTAAGTCCCCGGGGCGACAAGCCATTCTTCTGCTGGGTGCATCTGTTTGATCCGCACTATCCCTATCTGGCGCACGAGGACCGGTTTGGGGCGGAGTTCGCAGATCGACCTTACGATGCGGAACTGGCTTATGTCGATGAGCAGATCGAGCGGTTGCTCTCCACCCTGGAGAAGTCCGGTGAACTGGAGCACACAGTGATTGTCGTCGTGGGCGATCACGGTGAGAGTCTGGGTGAGCATGGAGAGCTGACACACGGGATGACGGTGTATGACGCGACGCTCCGCGTCCCGTTGATCGTGGTCTCTCCCGAAGAAGGCCAGCCGGGGCATCGCGTGGCGGAACCGGTATCGCTGGTTGATCTGACACCCACGCTGCTGGATCGGCTGGGAATGCAGTCGCTGGCGCAGGCGAGCGGGCGTTCTTTACGACCTGCATTGCAGGGCGAGCCGTTGAGCCAGGCACCCTGTTATGCGGAAACCGACGAGCCCTATGCTGCGGCACACTGGTCGCCGCAGCGGGCGCTGATTACCTCGCAATGGAAATACATTCGCAGCCCGCGTGCCGAACTGTATGATCTGATTGCCGATCCCCACGAACTGCGGAATCTGGCGACGGAGTCTTCCGGGCAGCTTCAGCAGCTGGAGGAGGAGCTGGCAGCATGGGAAGAGCGGATGAAACAGCCGCTGGCGAACAGCGTCGCCCTCAGCGAGCAGGAACGCCGCGCTCTCAGGAGTTTGGGGTATGCCGCGGTCAATGAGACAGCGCGTGACAGAGAGCGGCCGCTGCCTGATGTGAAAGACATGCTCCCGTATTACTACAGGTTGAACGATGCTGTGGCGATGATTGATACGGGGCGCTACGATCTGGCAGAGCCGGTGTTGCGGGAAGTTCTGGCCGCGGATGAAAATTATTTCGAGGCGCACGGTGAACTGGGACGCTGTCTGCTGAAGCTGGGCCGGCTGCCCGAGGCGGTTCGGAGTTTTCGACGCACAATGGAACTCAATCCGCATGCCGACCGGGTGCAGTCGATGCTGGGGGCGACTCTGCTGCTTCAGGGGCAACACAGCGATGCAGTCGAGGCGCTGGAACTGGCGATTCAACTGAATCCCGACCTGCACCAGAATTACTTTAATCTGGGAATGGCACTGGAGAAACTGGGCCGG
>JAGQPV010000973.1 GCA_020426545.1 Planctomycetaceae bacterium | reverse complement strand
TCGACAGGGATTCGAGATCAGACCAGTGGCCGGATTACGGCACCAGCTGAGTCCGGATCTCCACCAGCGTCGGTGTGATCTGCGAGGCGAGCCGGGCCAGGTGAGCCCGGTCATCGGTATTGCAGCGGGAGACGTAGCGGTACAGACGCCGCCAGTTTTCGTACAGCCGATCAGACGCCAGCTGCAGCTGAGCCACCGTCGTGTTCCGGTCTGAAGCCACCCGGTGGAAATCAGCAGCTGTCCGCTGGAAGGCGGCCGACTCCTGCAGGCACTCATTCCGAAAACTGACGGGATCGCGGCTGAGCCACATGCGGGTATCAAGGTCCATGTGCTCTGCCAGGTTTTCGAGCGCGGCAGCCCGTTCCAGCAGCTGCCGACGATCGAAACTGGTGTCGGTCACCTGCATCGAATCACGCAGCGAATTGACGCTGTGCTCGATCTCAGCCAGCACCCGCTGAGCAGCAGGGCTCTGCAGCGGACGGAACACATCGTGAAATGTGATCCAGGCACTGTCGATGTACCGATAGGCATCGACCAGGCTGTCCATGCTCTCGTTGCGGTTCACGCTGTCGATGAAATGCTCGCAGACGCCGTAGAACTGGTCGGCTGTCGGCAGCGCTTCATTGGCCCGCGGCAGACCGATCAGCAGCTTCAGCGGAGCCCGCGAGAAGAACTCATCAACATCGCTCTTGAGCAGGTTCGTCAGGTGAACCAGCTGCTCGCTGTCCATCTTCCGGGGAATCCACAGCAGCTCATGAATCTCTTCATCAGCATGGCGAATCCGACGGACCGACCGCTCGAGGTAGGTGCTGCTGTTCGTCCGCAGACGCGTCGAAAGGGGGTACCACAGCCGCTGGAATTTCTGGTACTCGCTGACCACCGTGCTGTACGGCTGCCGATCGAGAACGAAACCGGTGACCAGGTCCGCCTGCTGCTGAGCACGACGGGCCATCAGCAGCAGTTCGCTGCGATCGGGTGAGCTCTCCAGTTCGACTTCCATGTCCTGCTGCAGGTTCTGCAGATCAGAAGTCAAAGTCGCCGTCTGCCGCAGCAGGGCACCATGATCAATCTGGGGATCCATCTCGTACACCTGGCCAATGGCTTTGGCGTACTGATTCAGTCGTTCGATCTGGTCGGTCGTCTCACGGGACAGGCCGCGAATTCGTGTCAGCCGGTAGGCCAGAATCCGCCATTCCCGGTCGAGGGCTTTGAGGTCTTCCTGCAGCAGGCGATGGTCGTTCAGAGTGCGTGCCCGCTGGGCCAGCACGGAAACCCGCGCCCGCAGCTTCAGCACATCACCCAGGAACACCCGCACTTCCGGAGCACGGTCCCGCTGAGCATCCAGCAGCGTGGCCAGCCGGTCGGCATCGCGGGAAACACCATCCAGAGCCCGCCGCATCGACAGCATCTGCTCGGTCGGCGCATCGATGACCCGTGCAGCGGGAGTGGCCCGCGGCTCCGGAAATGTCGACCGACGATACTCCCGACGGTCTGTCTCTGTCTCGATCAGCGATTTGAGCAGATCGTCAACCATGTCCCGCCGGTCAATCGGCCGGGTCTGTGCCTCGGCTGATTTCATCGGAACGCTGACAATCGCCAACAGCAACAGCATT
>JAGQPV010000972.1 GCA_020426545.1 Planctomycetaceae bacterium | reverse complement strand
AGAAATCATTACGGACGGATTCCGCAATGCCTACGACTTTGCCTTCACACCGGCGGGAGACGTGTTCACCTATGACAGCGACGGCGAGCGGGATGTTTCGCTCCCCTGGTACCGGCCGACACGTGTGTTTCATGTGGTGCCCGGCAGCCATGCAGGGTGGGTCTCCCGCAGCTGGAAGCGTCCCGGCGGATTCTTCGACATGCCGCCCGTTCTCAGCCGCCTCGGCCGGGGTTCACCAACCGGCGTGCTGTGCTACCGGCACCAGCAGTTTCCCCCGGAATACCAGGGAGCGGCCTTCGTTCTTGACTGGACTTTCGGCCGGATCGTCGCGGTGCATCCCACGGCGGACGGCAGCGGCTTTTCCGCCACCGACGAACTGTTCATGAGCGGAGCAGGGCAGCATGGTTTCGCTCCCACGGATGCGGTGGTGGGCCCGGATGGCGCCCTGTATGTTTCCGTGGGCGGCCGTGGAACACGGGGTGGCGTGTACCGGGTGAAGTACACGGGAACGGCCAGCACTGCTGGCGGTCAGAAGAGTGCCGTGGAAGCCCCCCGCCGCCTGAGTTTTGATTCTACTGACGTCAATCAGCTGCTGACGGACTGCCTCGAGGCCCCCCAGCCGCTGGCCGCCTGGTCGCGGGCTAAATGGGTGCCGGTGGCCCGCCAGCTCGGCAACCGAATCCTCGAACAGGCTGCCGTGGATTCCGGTCGTCCTGTCGTCCAGCGGATTCGCGCTCTGGAAATCCTGCTGGAGCTGTTCGGCGGTCCGGATGTCTCGCTGCTGTCGCGGCTGGCTGCCGATAACGAACCACAGGTCCGGGCGAGAACCGCCTGGCTCCGCGGGCGCATGCGACCCGCCGTTGCCGATTCCCGGATGACATCGCACCTGCTGATCGACAGCGACCCGCTGGTCGTGCGGATGACACTGGAATCGCTGGCTGGCGTGGACCGCAGCCTGCCACTGCATGAACTGGCGGAACCGCTGGCTGTCGCTCTGGACAGCGAAGACCGGCTGGTCCGTCAGACCGCAGCCCGCGTGGTCCACCGCGTTTCCGAGCAGGCGCGGCAGAATATCCTGACGGCCGCCGCGCGCCGCAGTTCCCGGGCGGAACTGGCCTGTCGCCTGGGCATGGTGCTTCGCGCCAGCCGGCCGCAGGTCGATGCCGGTCATCTGGAATTTGGCCTGAATCTGCTGAAGTCACCCTCCAGCGTGCAGGATCGGCGGGATGCCATCCGGCTGCTGCAGCTGGCTCTGGGAGACGTCGGCCCCGGGCAGAAACTGCCCCCGGTATACGATGGCTATGTCTCGCCACACAGCTTTGAAGCCGTGGAACGCCAGCTGGATGAAGCCCGCGTGGTCACCGTTGAGCTGTATCCCACCGGAGATGCGGAGACCGACCACGAGCTGTGCCGGCTGCTGGCCATGCTGGCTCCACCAAATCGCCAGCTGCTCGACGCCCTGCTGGATGAAACCGGTCCCGATTCTGATCCCGTCGCCGATATTCACCGCCTGCTGGTTCTGTCGCGGCTGCCCCTGGAACTGACCCGCACGCAGTGGGGTCAGGTGGCCCGGGTGCTGCTGCGGCTGGACAGTGAACTCGCAGCCCGGCAGCTGCCACA
>JAGQPV010000971.1 GCA_020426545.1 Planctomycetaceae bacterium | reverse complement strand
ACGGCTTCTCAGCTGGCGCCGCTCAGCCTCTTCCGCCCGCCACGACCGCTGTCGCCCGTCCGGACGCACCCTGCCGGCTGGCGGAATCCACGATGCCCAGCCGCCTGGCCTGCGTGGAAGCGAAACGATTCTCCGGATCGACCGTGCTGCGAACCTCCCGAAACTGTTTCAGCTTCGGGTACATCGCGCGGAACGTATCGGCCGACATCATGGCATCCTTCGCCAGGTACAGCTTCCCGCCGAACCGCAGCAGAATGTCGTCCAGCTCCCGCAGGAAGGGCCGCAGGTCTTCACCCGTATCGGGAAAATCCAGAGCCAGCGTGTGCCCGGTCGACATGTACGACAACAGACCGTCGCCCTGCGGACCGCTGCTTTTCAGCACGGCCAGGAACGACGCCCGGCGGGATTTTGACACCCGTTCCAGCAGGGCCACCAGTCCTTCATGCGAGGTCGCACGCGGAAACAGCGCCTGGTACTGCACGAAGCCGGAGCGGCCGTAGATTCGGTTCCAGTGCTGGACCCCATCGAGCGGATAGAAGAACGTGCTGTAATCGACAAACTTCCGCCCGTCGCGGTGGGTACGGTAGTAACACTCGTTGAAGGCCCGGACCGACAGCGGATTCAGTACGCCCCGGGGAAAACTGAACGGCACGGATTTCGCCCGCTTCACGGGGACATCAAAGGGATATCGCTGCAGTGACGCAGGCAGATCCCGCACCCGCCCGTCACCGGCCAGCATCAGTACGCTGCGACCGAGCGAACGGCCTCGGGCCAGGCAGTCGATCCACGCGACCGAATACCGGTAATCGCCATCGGTCTGCTGGAACGCTTCGAGGGTCTGTTCCAGACTTTCGGTGCGGCGGAATGTCACATCGAACCAGGCGGTCTCCACCGGCATCAGCCGGAACGAAGCCGCCACAATGATGCCCGTCAGCCCCATTCCACCGACTGTGGCACAGAACAGGTCGCGCGATTCCGCCGGTCCGCAGCAGCGGATACTGCCATCGGCGGTCAGCAGCCAGATGCGTTCCACGAACCGGCCGAAGGAGCCATCCGAATGGTGGTTCTTTCCGTGCACATCGGCCGCAATCGCTCCGCCCACGGTGACGAACCGCGTGCCCGGCGTTGTCGGCAGAAACCAGCCACGGGGCAGAAAGATCTGGATCAGCTCGTCAAACGAGACACCGGCTTCACAGGTCACGAGACCCGTTTCGCGGTCGAAACCAAGCAGCCGGTTCAGGCCGGTCTGAATCAGGACGGAGCCCTGTTCATTGAGGCTCGAATCCCCGTACGATCGTCCCAGTCCGCGGGCGATGCAGTTCGAATCGGCCAGTGCCACCTGATGAACAGCCCGTAACAGGGCTGGACGTGCGGACGGGCGCTCCACACGACAGTCGAGCCGCGGGCAGTTGCCCCACCCGCCGAGCAGTTCGCGCACTTCGGTCATGGGACAGTCCGGCTGCCAGGAGAGACGAATACAGACCCGGGCTCCCGCTGCCGTTCCAGCAGCGGGGAGGCCAACGCAGCGAAGCCTGCCGAATGATTTCGGCAGGCTTCGTGGTGTGTACGTCAAACATAGCATGCCAGCCGGCCGGTGACGGAAGGAAGTCATCCGAAGCCGAA
>JAGQPV010000970.1 GCA_020426545.1 Planctomycetaceae bacterium | reverse complement strand
CGCACGGGACTTAAAATCCCGTATCCCGTAAGGGGTGTGCGGGTTCGAACCCCGCCTCGGCTACTTGAAATGCACATCCTGAGAACGCGGGGGCCGATTCCAGCCCGCGTCTGGTTCCGGCTCCGGCGGCTCCTCGTTTCCGGCCAGTTCCCGCGGAAAGACTGGTCAACGCGGATTTCGCACCGTGCAGCCACTCATTTGAGCAGGCTGCGGACCAGCACGTCCCGGGCATCGTCGAACCACGGCTGCCAGGTGATTTCCGGTTTTCCGTGCTTCAGGCAGTTCCGTACGGAGGTCAGCGTGTTCCGGGCCATGTGCGGACAGCGGTTGCAGGCACAGGTTTCCCCGGTGGATGTCATGATGCCCGGCACCGGCACGAAGGTGTGCTGCGGAGCCGCTTTCTCCAGCGGGTGAATCATGTTGGCTTCAGTCGCCACCAGGAAGGTGGTCGGGCTGGTGATGGACGTCACATGCGTCCGCATTTTCTCGGTTCCGCCGACAAAGTCCGCCACCTCAAGAATGTTCCGCGGACATTCCGGGTGTGCGATGATCTGGCTTTCCGGATTCTTCTTTTTCGTCCGCTGCAGGTCCTGCAGGCTGAAGATCTCGTGCACCATGCAGGAGCCCGGCCACAGCATCATGTTCCGGCCGGTCACTTCATTCAGGTAGCGGCCCAGGTGTTCGTCGGGCACGAACAGAATTTCCCGATCCTGGGGAATGCGGTCGATGATCTCACGGGCGTTGCCGCTGGTGACGATCCAGTCGCACAGGCTTTTGACGGCCGCCGACGTATTGATGTAGGCCACGGTATCAAACTCGTGTCCCTCGGCCCGCAACTGCTCCTGACGCATCCGCAGGGCGTCCGGCGGACAGCTTTCCGCCAGCGAGCAGCCAGCCTGCAGGTCGGGCAGCAGCACCCGTTTTTCCGGTGACAGAATCTTGGCGGATTCCGCCATGAAGTGCACACCGCAGAACACAATCGTGGAAGACTCCGTCTGTGTGGCATCGCGGGCCAGCTTCAGGCTGTCGCCGGTAAAGTCGGCAATGTCCTGAATCTCGCCGTCCACGTAATAATGGGCGAGAATCGTCGCATCCTGCTCGACTTTCAGCTGCTCGATCTCGTCCATCAGATCCAGTGGATCTTCATACGGAGTATTAACCGCGTCGGCGATGGGCAGCGACATATCTTCAATCCCTTCCACTGTGCGCTCAGTGAACATCTGGCTGTTGGCCAGCGATACTCTGCGGACCGGGCTGGCAGTTCCAGCCGAACTTCCCGTGGCCGCTGGCGACTCTCCGTCTCGCTTCAGCCAGTTGAGCCATACCGCTATTCTACACATCCGACGGGCTGCGGTTCAGGGCAGCGAAGCGGCGGCCCCCGGAAACAGGGGATGACCGTCTTTCCGGCACGGCAGAAACGGCCCGCCCGACAGATTGTCAGACAGCAAAATCGAACGGTGCGTTCACCCTGTTTCCGTCTTCCCGAAGAAACCGGACAGCTGCTGCTTCCTGCTGCCAGCTATTGTTCGCCGATTGGCTGGTATTGCAATCAACCGGCACTTGAAACTGCCTCTGAACCGCAGGGGATGGTGCGGATTCGTCCTTTCTGTTCGAACCAGGGGCTG
>JAGQPV010000969.1 GCA_020426545.1 Planctomycetaceae bacterium | reverse complement strand
GCCAGTTTTTCCCGCTCGGGTGCTGCAGGACGCAGCCGTTCCGACAGGCCACGGATGGATCCCCGCGATGACGATGAAAACCCTGCCCGCGTCGCCGCCCGCCACCGAACCGTCCCCGGTCGATTCCCGGCCTGCACCTGCTGACCTGGCTGCTCCCGTGAACCAGACCAGTCCGACCCCGTCCCGGGCCATCGCCGATCCGCTCGATCCCGAAGTTCAGCGGATTATTGACCGGGCCCGGCATGAACCAGGCCGGCCTTCGGCCCGAATCGCCTTTGCCTTCTGCAGTCTGTCGGCCGTTCTGCTCTGGGCCAGCTTCACCCCGCTCGACTGGGCCCCGCTGGCGTGGGTCAGCCTGGTGCCTCTGTCGCTGCTGATTCGCAGTCAGGCCAGGCCCCGCTGGATGTACGCAATCGCAGCCATCTGCGGCGTGATGCAGGCCACCGTGCAGCTGCAGTGGATGCGGCTGGGACACCCCACCATGTACGTGGCGTGGCTGGCTCTGGCAGTTTACATGGGGCTGTACTGGCCCGTGTTTGCCGGCCTGTCGCGGGTAGCCGTTCATCGCCTGCGACTGCCGCTCGTGCTGACCGTGCCTGTGGTGTGGACGGGCCTGGAATACCTCCGTGGTTTCCTGATGACGGGCTTTGCCTGGTATTACCTCGGTCATACACAGTACCGCTGGCTGGATCTGATTCAGATCAGCGACTTGACGGGCGCCTGGGGCGTCAGCTTCCTGGTCGCGTCCGCCTCCGCCGCCGTGGCAGCCGCCATGCCCGATGCCTGGGTTGCCCGCCTGCTGCGTTCCCCCTCAGCGGTGGCTACCTCGGCCGCGGCTTCCTCCGTCGCGGATTCCTCAGTGGCCCCCGGTTCCACCGCGGTTTCGGGTTCGGCTTCGTCGTTTGCCCGCCGCGCCGTTGCGGCCGGTTTTGCCGTGGTGCTGGTGGCGATGGCGCTGGGCTATGGAGCCTGGCGACGGAACGAGGCACAGTTTACAGCCGGCCCGCGTGTGGCACTGGTCCAGGGCAATTTCACCACGCAGGTGAAGCACGACCCCGGCGAAGCACAGCGAATCTTCAACGAACATCACCGGCTGACTGGTCTGGCAGTCCGGGAACAGCCGGACCTGATCGTCTGGCCGGAGACCATGTACCGCAGCCCGCTGCTGTCGGCCTCGCCCGATCTGTCCGATGCCGAACTGGAACAGCTGTCGCCGTTCCCCGCCAGTGTGTGGAGATCCTCAGCGACGGCGCAGGCTCTGGCCCTGCTGGCCCGGCAGTCCGGTGCGGCGATGATGATTGGTGTGGATGCCGGCACCGTCGATGCCGAACACGGTTTCCGTCACTTCAACTCGGCGGCTTTCATCCGGCCGGATGTGGGGCTGACGGGCCGCTACGACAAGATTCACCGCGTGCCTTTCGGCGAGTACCTGCCCCTGCGGGACGAACTCCCGTGGCTGGCGAGTCTGACTCCCTTCCCCCCGGATTACGGAATCGCCGCTGGCGAGAAACCGGCCGTCTTCAACGACGGACGGTGGAGCTACGCCCCGGTGATCTGCTTTGAGGACACGGTTCCGCAGCTGGTGCGGCAGATGATGGCCGGTGCCGCCGGCTCGTCCACAACAGGAAA
>JAGQPV010000096.1 GCA_020426545.1 Planctomycetaceae bacterium | reverse complement strand
CCAGCCGGAATCCGCCGCCAATACAACCGGCAGAAACATCAACAGCAGTACAGGAAGGTCCAACGCAGAAGGCCGGCCGGAACAGAGATTCGGAAAAATTTCCAGAATTCGTGTCATTCCTGGCCAGCACAGGTCAACTCCTTATACGGTGCGGCAGACCGGGGCTGGCTGGCGGACATTCGCCCCCGGCAGAATTATCACCTGTCCATGTATGTGGCGATTCCCGGCTGGCTGCATTTCCGCGGGCCATCACTTCAGACTGCGGGCTGAGATTTCTTTGAGAGACTGTCCGGAAACCTCGTGTCACCTCAACCGCACAGGGCAGTCCTGAAATTCAGGTACTGATCGTGGTATGGGGACAGGGATTTCCGGGCAGGCACTGAGCGGGAGTAGCCGCGGGCCGGGCGAGCTTCCGCGTGTTGACGAATATTCCGCGTGTTGAAAGGGGTGCTCCTGTGAAATGGCTGCTGAACGCCTCAATGCTGGCTGTGGTTCTGTTTCCCGGCGTGGCCAGTGCCGACGAGATGACGTGGGAAGGCACCTGGAACAATAAGAAGTACGGCACCAGCGGGCCGCTGAAATGCGTGGCGACCGAGACAAAGAAGGGCCAGTGGAGTGGCACCTTTACCGGCACCTTCAAGGGCGACCCGTTCAAATACGAAGCCACCTTCCGTTCGCGGAAGGCACGGGGCGGGCAGGCACTGGCCGGCACAGCCACCATTCGGGGACACCAGTACCAGTGGACGGGATCCATGAAGGATGGCACGCTCAGCGGCAAGTATCGCAATAACGTGGGCTATTACGGCGAGTTCGTGCTGCAGCAGTCGTCGGCCCGCAACGGAGATTGAACCGGCCTGCGACGATGATTGAAGAACAGCCAGCTGCAGGCGGTGGCCTGCTGCGGCGGATACGAACTTCCTGTCGAGCGACTGATGGCTGTCTCTCCCCGCATTCACGAAATGACCCGTCTGTGGACGAAGGCCCAGCCCGCGGTTGCGGCTTACATCGCCTCGATGGTGATCGATTTTTCTGTTCGGGACGACATTCTGCAGGATGTGGCCGTCGCCATTGTGGATTCGTTCGACGAGTTTGACAGCTCGCGGCCGTTTCTGCCGTGGGCACTGGGTGTGGCGCGGAACCACATCCGGAACTATCTACGCAGGCGCAACCGGGACCGGCACGTATTCAACTCTGAAGCCATGCAGAATGTCGCTCAGGCGATCGCGACAGTGGCGGAAGAGGAATCGTGCCGGTTTCGGTTCCTGCAGGAATGCCTGGCGGCCCTGCCCGATCACTCCCGCCAGCTGTGCGAAATGCGGTATGTCGGTGGCCTGCTGCCCATGGCCATTTCCGACAGGACCGACCAGCCCGCCAACACAGTCGCTAAAACTCTGCAGCGGATTCGTGAACGGCTGCGGGAATGTATCGAACGGCGACTTTCGCTGAGCGAGGGCTGACGACGTGACTGACCTGCCTGCATCAGGCTCCTCTCAGCCGGAGCTGCCCCTGGACGATCTGATCCACGGTTATCTCGATGGGGCTCTGTCCGCCGGGCAGATCGAGGTTCTCAGTCGCCTTCTGGCAGACAGTCCTGCAGCCGCCCGGCAGTTCGCCCGTGTCGCTCTGCTGCACAGCCGGCTGCAGGAAGCGCTCAGCTCCGAAGCCACACTCTACGCTCCTGCTGGCCCGCAGACTGCTGGTTCCCTTTCCGGCGGCACCCTGCCGGGAAACGGACTGCAGGAAGGCACGCTGCCGCCCAGATCTCCTCTGCCGGAGACACGGGGACTGCCGGCCGGCCCCGCTCCGCAGCCTTACCTGAAAAGCTCCGCCGAAACGTGGCTGCAGCGAAGACCGGAGGGACTCAGCCGACGGGCAGCGGTAATCACCGGGGCAGCGGGACTGTGCTCGGCTGCTCTCATCCTGCCGGCGGTCCTGTGGTGGAAGGCGACCGGCAAAGAAACCCCCGCAGGCAGTCTGGCCGGTCTGGAAGGCGACCTGCGGGTGGAACGATCGCGTGCCGGCTCTCGTCCGGCCACTATCGGGATGGAGCTGCTGACCGGCGACCGCCTGATTGGCGGCAGTTACGACAGTAACGGAATCGTCCGACTGAAAGACGGTTCCTGGGTGACGCTGCCGGGCCGCAGTACCGTAGTCTGTACTCAGGCCGACGAGCGTGGACAGACCCTGCTGGTGGAATCGGGCACGCTGGTGGCTTCGGTCCTGCCGCGGCCAGCCAGCCAGCCGCTGCTGGTGCGGACCGCCCATGCTGTGGTACGGGTTGTGGGAACAGAGTTCCGTGTCAGCACGGATGAAGTCTGCACCGAGGTGCAGGTCCGCGAGGGAACGGTGCTGGTGACGTCCGCTTCGGGTGGCGACGCTGTGGAGGTGACCGCTGGCAGAGTGGCCCTGACACGTCAGACCGGCGAAGTCACCGTGCAGCCGCTGGAACCGCTGTCGGCCAGCTGGGAAGAAGATTTCGCAGACGGCCTGCCGGCTGGCTGGCATGGAACACCGGTTGCCGCCAGCGCAGCGCAGCCCCTGCCCGAAAACTCGAACGGGGCCATTCGCACCGCCTTCATCGACCGATATGGCGGGCATTTTCTGGCCGGGGTTCGCGCCGTGGATGACCGCGGGCTGTTCCGCATCACCAGAACGACTCATCTTCATCTCACGTTCACCGTCGGTCACTCCCGCCCCGACTGGCTCAACTTCTTTGTGGCGGTCTGGCCCGGCGGCGACTCCCGCGACACCCGGAATTTCAAGAGTACGGTCCTCTCCGACACGCGGCCCCTGCCGGGTCACTGGCGGACCGTAACGGTTCCTCTGGACCGGTTTCGCAGCTGGCGGGCTTCGGACGGAAGGGCCATCGACTGGAGTGGCCCGCCGCCCGCTCCGGCAGATGTGCTGACGACTCTGTGGGTCGGTTCGCCTCCGCCCGATCGGGGACTGATCATCGATCGGATTCGAGTCACACCCGACGGACCGGGCCGGGTCACCGTTCAGGACTGACGACCGGACATCAGAGCGGCTGGCCCTGCAGGGCCGGCGGTTTCACACGGATAGAAACTGGTGCTGCCGGGCTGTATTCCGGCTGACGGGCTGCGGTGAATGATTCGGACTGGTGGAATCCCGCGAAGTGGAATCCCGAGATGAAACACTGGACCAGCAGGTTATTCTCTTCCCGAATGTGGCGGACCGCCTTAACACTGATTCTCGGGCTGTGCCTGGGCGCCCTGTTGTTTTTGGGCTGCAGCTCAGAGAACATCGACGAGGCCTCTACCTCGCCGGACAGCCACGTCTCCGCTTCCGCCCCGGCACCACCGGGCAGCAGCGCCTCCCGGCCAGTCACTGCTGCACAGCCGAATTCGGCCCATGTGGCAGTCTCTGCCAACCGGGCCTTTGCTGCAGCAGCCGGCTCTGGACAGCCGGGGGAATGGCAGGATCTGCTGCCGCTGATTGACCCGGCAGCCCATGCCGCAGCCGGCCAGTGGGGCAGACAGAGCGGTGAGCTGACTGTCGCCGCACAGCCCGGTGCCCGGCTGCAGCTGCCCTGGCAGCCTCCCCGGGAATACGACCTGGAAGTGGAGTTCACCCGCCGGACGGGCAGGGATTCGATCGCACTGATTTTCGTGGCGGGCGAGGCACAGGCTTCGTTCGAACTGGATGGCTGGGGTCAGCAGCTGGCCGGCATTCAGAATATCGGCGGTCAGTCCTTCCGTGAAAATACGACGACTGAGCGCGACCGGCCCCTCGTGAATGGTCAGCGGTACGGGGTGCTGCTGCAGGTACGACGGACCGGCGTGCAGGTGCTGCTGGACGGCAGACCGCTCACTTCCTGGCAGGGAGACGCCGGCGAGCTGTCGCTGCTGGATGTGTGGCAGCTGCCGGGGAAGACGTCACTCGGGCTGGGTGCCTGGGCCAGCGACACGACATTTCACACGGTGCGGGTCCGCTCCGTGCAGGCCACTGGCGGGGAAAGCCAGCTGCTGGCGGCAACGGGAAATTCGCCCGCCATCCCGGACTCCGCCGCTGGTGGACTGGAATCGAGCAATGTGCGGGCGGCGGGCGACCTGGCCACTGGTTCGGCCGATCTCCCGGCCAGCCTGGCAGAGAGCAGGCCAGCTGCTGCTCCTTCGGTGAACCCCCTGCGAACAGCCGCCAGTGAAGAGCCGGCAGACCGCGGGGAAAGTGAGAGTCGACTGGCGGCGCAGCTGGTGGCCGATGAAACCGGGTTTGATCAGCTGGTGCAGCCTTTCCTGCGGCAGCACTGTGCTCGCTGCCATGGAATGAAACAGGCCGAGGGCGAATTCCGGGTTGATACGCACCTGCTGAACACCTTCGCCGACCGGGCCGTGCGGGAGAAATGGGGCGAAGTGCTGAATGTGCTCAACAGCCACGAAATGCCGCCGGAAGGAGAACCCCAGCCCGATACGAAGGAAGTGGCCCGCATTGTCGACTGGATCACCGGACAGGTCACCCGGGCCGAACTGATTTCCCGTGATTCGGCCATAGTGCTGCGGCGACTGAACCGGGCCGAGTATCGCAATACGATCAGAGAACTGACTGGTGTCGACTTCGACCCGGAGGGATTTCCACAGGACCCGCCGGCCGGTGGATTCGACAATAATGGCGGAGCGCTGACCTTATCTCCGCTGCAGATGGAACTGTATTACGACGCGGCCCGCACGATTCTGAATGAGGCCCTCGTGGAAGGCTCCCGGCCGCCGGTGCTGCGATGGCGTTTCGAGCCGGAATCGGGCGATTCCGATTCCAACCGCGTGGTGTACGACGGGCAGCGGGTGATCGTCAACGGCGGAAAGAATCGCACGGAAGGTGGTTTCCGTGTGCTGCATCATCCCAGCTGGGACCGCACTCTGCAGGCTCGGGACTTCGCCCTGCCGCATGCCGGAGAGTACATCATTCGGGTGCGGGCCAGTGGCCGGGTGCCCGATCGGGCGGCAGTGGTGGCATCGGCCCGGAATTACATCAACCAGCGGATGAATGCGGAGATCCAGAAGAATCCCGCGGGGGAACGGTACATCCGCGAGCGTTACGACCGCGACCTGAAACATTTCCAGACGGACCGGATGTATGACTATGGCCCACCCCGGCTGAAGCTGTCGATCAATCTCAGCGGGCGTCCGCAGAATGTGGCCGAGTTCGATGTACCGGCTCCGGAGAAACAGCCATCGGTCTACGAGTTCCGCACGACGTTCAACACGTACCGGGCCGGCATCCGGCTGGAATACGCCTACCAGATTCCGCGGGAAGTGGAGAATGCCTGGCTGCAGACAGGTGATGAGTTCGCCCGTCCCGAGGCGCTCGTGGACTGGATCGAGCTGGAAGGGCCGGTGTATGAAAGCTGGCCTCCGCCCGGCCACCGGAAACTGATGGCCGGTGTGAACCCCCATGCCCGTAATGAAGAAGCGGCGGCCCGCGAGGTGATTGCGAACTTCCTCAGGCGGGCGTGGCGGAGGCCAGTGACCGATGACGAAATTGAAGCGAAGCTGGCGCTGTTCGAAACCGTGCGGCCACAGAGTTCCTCTTTTATTGAGGCGATTCGCGCCCCGCTGACAGCTGCCCTGGTTTCGCCGCATTTTCTGTATCTGGCGGAACCGGTGGCGACTGCTGAACACAGCGCCGAGAGAACGGCGACACCCGGTCAATCGCCCGCTGCGCCCAGCTCGACCTCGAACGAACAGCAGGCCGGTGCCCCGGCATTGCGGCAGCTGACGGACCATCAGCTGGCGGCGCGGCTGTCGTATTTCCTGTGGAGCAGCATGCCGGATGACGAATTGTCGCAACGGGCCGACCGCGGCCAGCTGCAGCATGAGGGCGAACTGCGAAACCAGCTCAGCCGGATGCTGGCCGATCCCCGGTCCGATCGGTTGATCGAGAATTTCGCCGGGCAGTGGCTGAGTCTGCGGGAAGTGGGCTCCAACCCGCCGGCCGAAGACCTGTATCCCCGGTATGACCGGCACCTGGAAGTTTCCATTGTCGAGGAGTCGCTGGCGTTCTTCGAGGAAATCCTGCGGAACGACCTCGACGCGATGAATCTGATTCGGTCGGATTTTGTCGTGATTAACGAGCGGCTGGCCCGGTTCTACGGCATCCCCGGCGTGCGGGGCGATCACTTCCGCCGGGTTCCGGTTCCGGCCGGTACTTCACGGGGCGGCGTACTGACTCAGGCGGCGGTGCTGTCAGTCACTTCCAACGGAACCAGAACCTCCCCCGTGAAGCGGGGCACGTGGATTCTGAAAAACATTCTGGGTTCCGATCCCGGCCTGCCCGTCGCCAATGCGGGAGAGATTGCTCCGCAGGTACCGGGCATCGACAAAGCCACCGTCCGCCGCCGGCTGGAAATTCACCGCCAGCTGCCACAGTGTGCCCGCTGCCATAACCGGATTGACCCGCTGGGCTTCGCCCTGGAAAACTTCAATGCGGCCGGCGAATGGCGGGAGCGGGAAGGCTTCGGCTACAAGGGACGGATTGGCCCGAATGACCCGCTGATCGATGCTTCTTCCCGGCTGCCGGATGGCACCCGCATCGACGGGATTTCCGGTCTGCAGCAGGCCCTGCTGGAGCGGGATGACGAATTCCTCGGCTGCCTCGCCGGGAAAATGCTGACGTATGCCCTTGGCCGGGAAACCGGCATCGCCGACAGGCAGCACGTGCAGGCGGCGGTTGCTCATATGCAGCAGAATGGCCGCACCCTGCGTTCGCTGCTGGAATACGTGGTGACTTCCGAACCTTTCCGCACGAAGTAAAAGCCAGCGGCCCGCCGGTTTTCCACCCGTGGATTCAGCCCCGTACGTCCCTCCTGCAATCGGGAGAACAGCCGATGAATACCAGCGAACACACCCCGCCAGGCACTGCCGTCCGGAGGCTTTCCCGGCGGCATGTGCTCCGCGGACTGGGTGCCTGCCTCAGCCTGCCTCTGCTGGATGCGATGCTGCCCCGCGGGTGGGCCCGACCTTCGGAATACCGGCCATGGCAGAAGTCGCTGGGGGTTCACCCTCGAATGATCTGCTGTTATGTGCCCAATGGGGTGAACATTGCCGAATGGGTGCCGAAAGACAGCGGGCGGAACTACACGCTCTCACCCACGCTGGAAACGCTCCGTCCGTTTCGCAGCGATTTCACGGTGTTTTCGGGGCTGGGGCACGCGGCCTCCGCCGGAGGCCACAGCGGGGCCGATACCTGGCTGACCGGTGCCAACCTGAAGGCGGTGCCCGGCAGCGACTACAGCAACACGGTCTCCGCCGACCAGATTGCCGCCGATCTGCATGGCCGGCAGACACGGTTTTCCTCGCTGCAGCTGTCCGATCATTCGGGAACCGGTTCGGCAGGGCACAGCCACACGCTCTCGTTCAACCGCAGTGGCACTCCGGTTCCGGCGGAGGATTCTCCCCGGCGGCTGTTCGACCGACTGTTCGTTCCCGAGAGCGACGCCGACCGGAAAGCAACTTTGCGGAGATATGCCGAAAAGAAATCGGTACTCGACAACGTACTGAGCGAAGCCGCCCGGCTGCGAAAGACCCTCGCCCCGCAGGACCGCCGCAAGCTCGATGAATACCTCAGCTCGGTCCGCGAGACCGAGCAGCGCGTGGAGCGGCTGGAGGCCTGGGTTGATGTGCCCCGCCCGGAGGTGGAAGAACGGGGACTGCAGCTGGAAAGTCAGCCGCACAACGCTCACGATCGACCAATGTGGATCGATGTGATGCTGGAGCTGTCGTACCTGTCTTTCCTGACGGACACCACCCGCGTGATAACCTTTGCCTGGTCTCGCGAAGCGGGCGGGTACGGGGGCGGTGGAGAGAATCATCACGAGCTGTCGCACCATGGTGGCGATGCGGGCATGCTGCAGAAGCTGGCTGTGATCGACCGGTTTCATCTGTCGCGGCTGGGCCGGTTCCTCGAATTCCTCAAATCGACGGCTGATGGCGATGGCACGATGCTGGACCATACCCTGGTGATGTTCGGTTCGGGAATGAACTCCGGGGAAGGTGGCGGGCACTCACCGAAGAACCTGCCGCTGCTGGTGGCGGGCGGGCACCGTTTTGGCCTGCAGCACGGTCAGCATCTGGCATTTGATCAGGACAGACACCCCGGTATTGCCAGCGTGCTGCTGACGCTGCTGCAGAAAATGGGAGTCGAGACGGACTCGTTCAGCGATTCCTCCGGCACGCTCAGCGGGCTGCTTCGCTCGTGAACCGACTGGCCGGGTGCGGACCGCTGCAATTGCGTGCGGCCCCGCCGGCAGATAAATTGAGTTCGTCCCGCTGGATTTCCCGCCAGTTCTGCCCGCTCGCGGAACTGCGCAGTTCGTGGTTATCCAGCCTGCCAGCCGGCCCGGGCATGCCCCGGCCTCGTGCTGCTTCTGTTCCTCTGCTTCTTTCAGTGAGCCATCATGCCGCTGCTTTACGACTTCCGCAGTGACACCCAGACTCGTCCCACCGCTGGCATGCGGGCGGCCATTGCCGCCGCTGAAGTGGGCGACGACATGACCGGCGAAGATCCGACAGTCAACCGGCTGGAGGAAATGATCGCCGAGATGTTCGGCAAGGAAGCAGCCGTCTTCGCCTGCTCGGGAACGCAGTCCAATCAGATGGGCGTGCGATGCCACTGCCTGCCGGGCGATGAACTGCTGATTCATGAAACCGGGCATATTGCGAACTTCGAGGCGGGCGGCCCGGCGGTGCTCAGCGGGGTCAGCTGCCGACAACTGCCGGGTGAGAAGGGCTTTCTGACGCTGGAAACGCTCGCGGGAAAAATCCGGGCCGACAACCAGCACCTCTGCCGGACCCGCCTGCTGTGCCTGGAAAACACCAGCAATGCGGGCGGCGGGCATGCCTGGCCGCTGGAACAGCTGCATGAAGTCGGCAGCTGGGGACACGAACAGGGGCTGAAAGTCCATGTGGATGGTGCCCGGTTCTTTAACGCCTGCGTGGCGCAGGGGTACTCGCCCCGGGAAGCCTGCGAACATGTCGATACGATTTCGATCTGTTTTTCCAAGGGGCTGGGCTGCCCGATGGGCTCGATTCTGACGGGATCGGCCGAAGACATGGCCCATGCCCGCCGTTCGCGGAAACTGTTCGGCGGAGCCATGCGTCAGGCCGGAATGATGGCCGCAGCCTGTGTGTATGCCCTGGAACATCACATCGACCGGCTGGCCGAAGACCACGAGAACGCCCGCCTGCTGGCTGAAGGTATTGCCGAAATCGACGGACTCGTGGCCGAGCCGGCCGCGGTGGAAACCAACCTGGTGTTTTTCGATGTCGATCCCGAGCTGGGCAACGCCGGGCAGCTCTCGGCTGCGCTGAAGGAACGGGGACTGGGCATCAATGCGATGGGTTCCGCCCGTCTGCGGGCCTGCACGCATCTGGATGTCAGCCGGGAAGACGTTGAAGCTTCTCTTGTCATTCTGCGGGATACCGTCGCCGCCGGATTCCGCGATATGGCTGGCTCGCTGACCGGCCCGTACGCCCGGGCCTGATACTGGGGGAATCGGGCAACACAGAGAGCAATCGCAACCTGGGAACCTTCAACAGAGTTTACCGCCTGACAAAAAATTCAGACACCCGCCAGGGGTGAAGTGTCGATCTTCCCTGTGTGCTGTTCGCCAATGCTGAAGGCGAATCAACCGTCCAGGGAAGTTGAAGGACATTTCGCACATGTTACCGGTGCCGGGAGGCACGCGGGTAACAGGGCCGCTTCTATTGAAGGAGCGCCGCATGTCCACCTTCCCACACTCCCGGTTGAACCAGACCCCCTTTCTGCGGTATGATCTCTCTGTGGTCGATGACTCCAGCCGAACCTCCGTCTCGGCCGGGCGCACACCAGACCCGCAAGCAGGGAGTGCCGACATGGAAGTTCACGGCATAGGTTCAGCATTTCGTACGTCACCCGTCAGCCGGCCCCAACAGGCCAGTCAGGCTGAGGGAACGCCCCCGTCACGTCCCGCTCCGATCGAGGATTCGGTGGAATTCACCGCTCCCGAGCATCTGCGGGAAGCCGCGGCGGGGAAGTCGTCGGATCTCAAGGCCGTTCGGCTGGAACAGATTCAGGCAGCGATTCAGGCGGGGACTTACGAGACCAGCGAGAAGTTTGAAGTCGCGCTGGAGCGTCTGCTGGACAGAATCGGCCTGCAGAATACAGATGATTGACGGTCAGGTTCGGAGTTCGGGTCGTGGAGCAGCAGGTCAGCGCTGTGGATGTGGCGGTTTCGCCGCTGCAGAAATTCCAGGAGTACCTGGCGACCCGGAAAATGCGGGTAACGCCGGAGCGCACGGCGATCGTTGAAGAAGTCTTCAGCTATCACGAGCACTTCGAGGCCGAAGAGCTGGTCGAACGCCTGACCATGCAGCAGACGGTCCGCCGTGTCAGCCGTTCCACCGTGTACCGCACGCTCAACTACCTGGAAGAGGCCGGCCTGCTGCGGAAAGTAGCCCGCACCAACGACCGGGAAGTGTACGAGCACGACTACGGCTACGAACAGCACGATCATCTCATCTGCCGTAACTGTAACACGCTGATCGAGTTCAACAACGACGAGATCTCGCGGATGCTGGAGCAGGTCGCGGCGGCCAACGGGTTCGTGATGGAAGGCCATCGGCTGGAGGTGCATGGCTTGTGCGAAGCCTGCAGCCGCCCCCGCCGTCACCCGAAGCTGGGCCTGATCTGAAGCTGGGCCGGCTGGACAGAGGACAGCCGGCTGATGACCGCGGGGAACCCACGGGCGTAAGCCGCCGGACCGGCCAGTGTGCGGGTTCATGCTCAGCGGTTGCCTGCCGGAATCAGCCGGTACAGTCGCCACAGCCCCAGCAGCACGCACAGGGCGGTTGCCGCGGCCACGGCCGTGCCTCCCAGCAGCAGCGGATCTCCGAACAGCCTGCGGACGGCGAAGGGTTCTCTCCCGCCCGTGGGCAGTTCGAACATCCAGATCCAGCGCCAGCTCAGCAGTGTCAGCACGGTCGCACTGGCCAGGTACGGGCCATAAGGCAGGTACGGCCGGCCCGACAGCAGCGGCCCCAGCAGGGCAAACACCAGCCCGCACAACGGGGCCAGCAGCAGAATCACCACCACCGGCTGCCAGCCGACAAAGCTGCCCACCATCGCCATCAGGGTCACATCGCCGAAGCCCATGGATTCCTGCCCGAGCAGCAGGCGGCTGAGAAATCGCAGCAGCCAGGTCAGCCCGGCTCCGGCCAGGGCGCCGCACAGGCTCCAGGCCAGCCCGTGCAGATGGGGATGCTGCACGATCCATTCGGGAATCCATGGCCCCTGCAGGCCCGGGATTTCGGCATTCCAGTCGATCCACAGGTGAATGATCTGCAGATCACCCGCCACGAATGCGCCGGTAAGACCGATGAATGTGCCGGGCAGAGTAATCTCGTCGGGAATCACATAATCCCGCAGGTCGGTCCCGGTGGCTGTGATCAACAGCGCCAGCAGCAGCAGCTGATAGACCACGCGGCCAGTCCGCCAGAATTCAGCCGGACGGACCGCAGGTGTCTGCTGGCAGCCGTAATCCAGCAGCGCCACTGCCAGCAGGCTGAACAGGCAGGCGGAACCCAGCATAACGGTCGCCATCAGAGCCCGGGAAGAGCGGGGCGGGACATCGCCGGTGCGTTCTTCCGCTGCGGATGGCTGCGCTGCCGGCCGTTCCTGACTTTCGACCAGCTGTGTGTCGGCCGCCTGTCTGTCTGCCGATGGCCCGGCGGCTTCTGCTGCCAGGGCTGTTTCTGGCTCCTCAGTCTCTGCCGCCTGACCGCTGACGTTGAAGGCGCTGGCGGTGTCAATGCGGCCAGATGTCTTACTGCTGAGCCCCCTTTCGCCGGAGGGCTGGTGGATTTCCGGCGTGAGCTGGCGAATCCACAGGGCGCACAGGCTGCCGGCAGCCAGGCCGGCTGGAAAAGCCATTGCGATCGTCAGCGGAACAGACACGGAGGCGGGCACTGTCGAAGCCGGAGGCGGGGAAATTGTCCGGCGCGATACCGGGACTCACCTGAGATTTGAGCAGGTCTCGGGCGACAGAGCCAGCAGAGTTCACGTTCCTGCGGGATTTTCTGACGCCCCGCGCGGGAACGGTTCGCGGTTCCCCGGCCTGCGCGGTGACGGGCAGGGCAGGGGAACTGCTGAAGCAGAGCATGCACGGGCTGAAGTCAGCAGGAGAGGACCGTTCTTTCTCTTTCAGAATTCGCCCACCACGTTGTTGTCCCGCCGGTTGGCCAGATTCTGCCAGGTGGCCAGGTTGATGTTCTCACTGAGGAAATGCACGGAGCCATCGCCCATCAGCATGTGGCAGCCGCCTTCGTGCGCACTGCCGAAGGGGGCATTCGTATCGAGCCCGGAGGTGCCATTCGGGCCGACGGCCGCAGTGCCCAGTACCAGCTTGTCGTTCTGGCTGGAGCCACCACCAGAGCCACCACCGGGAGTCATTCCACTGCCCACGTTCTGTACGGTCGTATTGGGGTAAGGCCCGGCCCAGGTGGCGTGTCCCTGGGTTTTGATGTTCCGCTCACCGGACAGAAATGTATTGCTGGTTCCGTCGGTGAAATCGCGGAACTTGAGGCCACTGTTGGGGGCAAAAGCCCCGTTGGCGGCACCGGTCAGTGCCACCGAACCGAACGAGCCCACGTAGCTGGCCATGGCGGCATAACCCGGATTGCCCGTAGCCGTGGCCGCTCCGAACGAACAGGGGCAAATGCCGTCGCCGCCACCGCCACCGCCACCACAGTCGGGGTCCATGGGATTGTCGGGCATGCAGTCCTGAGTCGAAACCGTGTAAGAGGCCTCGCCCATGGCATTGGGGTCGGACGGGCACCGCCAGGCGGGCAGCTGGGTCTTCAGGGCGGCCACTAATGTGAACTGCTGGAAATTCAGCGTGTTGTACAGCGGCTGCTGATCGAGCATGGGCAGAATCATGGCTCCCCAGCCGAAGCCCATCAGGTATTCATCGGCCGTGGAGGTATTCAACCGGCGGGAATAGCCCGGAGGGAGAATGCGATGCGTATCATG
>JAGQPV010000968.1 GCA_020426545.1 Planctomycetaceae bacterium | reverse complement strand
GCCCTCGCCGGCACCGCCCTGGCTGGAGACTGGCCGCAGTTTCGCGGTCCGGATCGTCAGGGACATTCCAGCGAAACCGGCCTCGCCTCCGAGTGGAGTCCCACCAGTCATGTGGTGTGGAAGCAGGAAGTGCCCGGCAGCGGATGGTCCTCCCCGGTGGTTGTGGGCGGGAAGGTCTATCTGACGTCGGCCGTTCAGCGGGAGGGCGGTACGGCTGCCGATGTCGACCTGACCACCCTCTGCCTCGATGCGGGCACCGGGAAGACCGTGTGGAGCACGATCGTCTTCAAGCAGGATGGGGAATCCACCGACAAAATTCACAGCAAGAATTCCCACGCCAGCCCGACGCCGCTGATCGAGGGAGACCGCCTGTATGTCCATTTCGGAACGAAGGGCACCGCCTGCCTCGACCTGACGGGCAAAGTCCTCTGGCGGAACGATCAGATCGAGTACTCTCCGCAGCACGGGAACGGCGGATCGCCGGTGCTGGTGGATGGCGTGCTGATTGTCAGCTGTGATGGCTCCGATGTGCAGTTTGTCACCGGTCTGGATGCCGCCACCGGGAAGATTCGCTGGAAGCAGGACCGGCCGGCCATCGACCGGGCGGCCAAGTTCTCCTTCACCACACCACTGGTGATCACAGTGAACGGGCGCAAACAGGTCGTCAGCCCGGGAACGAACCACGTGGTCGCCTACGATCCGGCCGACGGCTCCACCATCTGGAGAGTGGCTTACGACGGATTTTCCGTCATCCCCCGACCGGTGTACGGGAACGGACTGGTTTATATCTGCACGGGATATGGCCGGCCTTCGCTGCTGGCCATTAATCCGGACGGATCCGGCGATGTGACGGAAACCCATCTCCGCTGGAAGCTGGACCGGGCCGTGCCGCACACGCCGTCGCTGCTGCTGATCGATGAGGAGCTGTATCTGATCAGCGATAAGGGCGTCGCCTCGTGCGTGGATGCCCTGACGGGCGAAGTCCACTGGACTGAGCGTGTTGGCGGGAACTTCTCGGCCTCGCCGGTGTATGCCGACGGAAAAATCTACTTCCAGAGCGAACAGGGTGACACGACGGTCATCAGGCCGGGTTCCGCTTATGACGAGGTCGCCAGAAACAGCCTCGGCGAACGGACCCTGGCCTCCTTCGCCGTCGCCGACTCGGCCCTGTTCATTCGAACCGACAAGCACCTGTACCGCATCGACGGGCAGGACTGACACCGTGGCCTCGGTGGCGGGCTGGCCGGTCCATCTTGCGTGCCGGCCGGTCAATGCGGTCCTCTTCACCTGGATGCACCGCTTTCACCTGGATGCACCGCTGGCCGAGAAGAGGCACGCCACACGAACACTGCGGGAATCTCACGGGAATTCCGCACAGCGCAACAGAACGGGCGGGTGACCAGTCAGCAACTGGTCACCCGCCCGTTCTCTCTTTCCGTCTGGCTCAGGCCACTGCGGCGGGCAGGGCGTCCATCAAAGCGAGAAGCGACAGGGAAGGCTCCTCTCCCTCTGGCGGATGCCCCCTGCGGGCCGCCGGTGCTCAGGCCCGGATGACGGAGATTTCGTTTTCGATCTGCAGATCGGGACGGCAGGCCTGCAGGGCCCGAGTGGCCAGCTGCCGGGCGTAGTAG
>JAGQPV010000967.1 GCA_020426545.1 Planctomycetaceae bacterium | reverse complement strand
TCTTCTGCCGCATCACCCGACTCGTCCCGGCCGAAAGGCGTGCCCGGACGACGTGTATCGCCGTCTACTTCGTCTTCTGCCGACTCCTCTTCCTCCCGGTCCTCCAGCGTCTCCCGCCAGTAGGTATGGGCGGAAATATACCGTTCGGCCAGCTGGCCTTCGCGGGCTGTCAGCACGAGGCCGTAATCGGTCACCACCACAGCCAGTTCCGGATGCAGATCGGTCAGGGCCTGCAGGCCGGCTCCCACGGGGACATCGCTGACTTCGATATTCAGCGGCAGGGTGGCTTCCAGGCCCGCCTCTTCCAGCCCCCGGCGGTCGAGATGGAACGGGATCTTCAGCGTATCGGCCAGGAACGGCGCGGCATCCCGTACTGGCGTATCGAGAAACTCCAGATGCAGCGGGCCAGCCAGCACTTCAGCCAGTTTCCCGGCCATCGGGCCGACGGGCCATGCCTCTCCGTGCCGGCCGTGCTCCTCTTCCTCTTCTTCTTCCGTGTCTTCTTCGTTTCCATCGCCCAGCAGGAAGCTGCGCCGCAATCCCAGTTCCGCCAGCCGCTGGCGGGCAGCCGCCAGCTGCTGCTGCCGGCCGGGTTCATCGGCCGTGCGAACTCTCTGTGCGGTCAGCTCATCGATCTGCTGTTCTGTCTGCAGCCAGCTGAACTGAATCTCCAGGGCTTCCGAGGCTGCCTCCAGCATGGATCGGCGGAATTCGGCTTCCGTCTGTTCCAGCCGCGCACGGGCTGAGGTCACGTTCGGATGCCGATGGGCTGCATGGCGGGCCCGCTCCTGCAGTTCCGCCAGCTGATCCTCACTCAGCCGCAACGGGTGTTCGCCACGGCTCCCCGCCCCGCGCCGCTCCCGTTCGCCGGCTTCCCGTTCCTGGTTTTCCCGGAACCGCCGCAGCTGCTCCAGCCGCACCTGCTGCTGCTCCCGCAGTTCGGCTTCCGTGCGGGCCGCCCGCTGGAGAGCCTCCTGCCGCTGACGTTCCGCCTGCACCGCACGTTCTGCCTGTTCCCGTGACTGACGTTCCACCTGCTCCGGTGAGGACTGAGCCTGCACGCCGGATTGCCACACGACGGCGGCCAGGGCAGCTGTCAGCAGGCTGGCCATGACGGCTGTTCGCGACAGTCGAGCGAATCGAAAACTCATCGTCGGCTCCTCGGTTCAGGGGGCTTTTTACCCGTGTGGCCAGTACGCCTGGAGGACGGGGTGGGTGTCAGTGAACAGCCTGATATCGCTTGCTCATCGTCGTCTGTCCTGCCACAGTTCGAGATTCTTCGCTGGAACAAGGGCGTCGCGACGGCATGCCTTCCCGTGGCCCCCGTCTTTCCATCACAGTAAAGAATCAGATAGAAACGGGCTGCACGACAAGATGCTACCTGCGGACCCGTTGCTCTGCCACAGGATTCTTTCCGGGGCGGGATGGTCCCGTTTCACCTGTTACCCGCGCACCGATCTCCCTGCCTGAAAACGCCCACCCGATGCCACCCGAGCTGGACCGCAACCAGTTTCTGAACCTGGGAGCCCTCGTCGAAGGCGGGCTGGTGCTGCTGGCGTTCGGCTTTGGCTGGGTGGCCGGGATTTCTCCCACGGCCCGCCTCGATTTCAACCTGCCGGGACTGCTGCTGGGCCTGGCC
>JAGQPV010000966.1 GCA_020426545.1 Planctomycetaceae bacterium | reverse complement strand
TTCCGCCGGGCCAGCTGCTTCGGCGTGCCCTCGCTGACGACGGTTCCCCCCAGGCGGCCGGCACCCGGGCCGAAGTCGTACAGCCGGTCGGAGGCGTCGATGACTTCGCGGTCGTGCTCGACAAGAATCAGCGTATTGCCCAGATCGCGGAGGCGGTGCAGTGCGCCCAGCAGGCGGGCGTTGTCGCGGGGATGCAGGCCGATCGTGGGTTCATCCAGCACGTACAGCACGCCGGTGAGGGCGCGACCGATCTGCCCGGCGAGGCGAATCCGCTGCATCTCCCCGCCGGAGAGCGAGGGCAGCGTTCTCGAGAGGGAGAGGTACGTCAGGCCGACTTCCACCAGGAACGACAGCCGGCTGGTGGCTTCTTCCAGCAGGTCTCCGGCGATGCGTTTTTCGCGGGCGTCGAGGCGGACACTCTGCAGCAGTTCGCAGGAATCGCTGAGCGGCAGGTCGCACAGTTCGGCGATGGTTTTGCCGCGAAAGCGGACGGCGGAGGCCACGTCTTTCAGCCGGCTGCCACCGCACGACGGGCAGGCGACTTCGCCGGTGAGATCCTGCAGTTTCTGGCGATGGGCGTACGAGACGCGGGCCGCCTCTTCCATGGCGGGCAGCAGGCCCTTGTACTGGAACTGAAACTCGACATCGGGATCGGCGGTGGCGGACTTCTTTCGACGGGTGCGTTTCTTCGGCGTGGCGGAGGATGGGCCGTCGGCGTCTGCCCGGCGCAGCGTGAACCAGCGGTCGCCAGTGCCGCCGGCAATCAGCCGCAGCTGTTCGCGGGACAGTTCCTGCATGGGCACGTCGAGCGGGAGGTTCAGCTCGCTGCTGATGGCTTCCAGCATCCGTTCGAACTGTGGCGTGGTGGCCGGGTCGGGCCAGGCGGAAATGGCCCCTTCCCGCAGGGAGCGTCGTTTATCGGCAATCAGGAAATCGGTGCTGGTGCCCTGCCCCACGCCCAGGCCTTCGCAGTCTTCGCACCAGCCCAGCGGACTGTTGAACGAGAACTGGTGCGGCGTGAGTTCCTCGAACCCGCGGCCACACTGCGAGCAGGCGAAGTGCAGGCTGTACCGCTCGGTGGCCCAGGCGGCTTCGGGACGTTCGGGATCGACGGTGGCCACCCGCAGCATGCCGCTGCCCAGTTCAAGGGCGGCCTCCACGGAATCGGCCACCCGCGAGCGGTTTTCGTCACCTTTGATGGTCACGCGGTCCACGACGACTTCCACCGTATGACGGCGGCGGCGGTCCATCTCGGGAATGTCGTCCAGGCGGCAGGTCTCGCCATCAATCCGCACGCGAAGGAATCCCTGATCCCGCAGCTTCTGCCACAGGGCATCGTACTTCTGGCCGACGGTCACTTCCTGCGGAGCCAGCAGCAGCAGGCGGGTGCCGGCCGGCATACTGCAGACGCGGTCGATGACTTCATCGGTGGTCTGCGTGCGAACCGGCAGATGGCAGTCGGGGCAGTAGGGTGTACCCAGCCGGGCGTACAGAATCCGCAGGTAGTCGTAAATCTCGGTGACGGTGCCCACCGTGGAGCGGGGCGTGGTGCCGACGGATTTCTGCTCGATGGCGATCGATGGCGACAGCCCGTGAATGTGTTCGACCCGCGGGCGGGGCATCTGGCCCAGAAACTGCCGGG
>JAGQPV010000965.1 GCA_020426545.1 Planctomycetaceae bacterium | reverse complement strand
AACATCGGCCGGCCGGCGGCCACATCGCTGGTGACTGTCCGCGGCCGGCTGAAAGACAGTTCACCCGCCGTCCGGGTGCAGGCTGCCCGCGCCCTGTGCCGCATGGGAGAACCCGCAGCGGCTCTGCCCGTGTTGACGGAAGTGCTGGATTCAGGCGAGCAGTGGGAACGGCTGCAGGCGGCCATTGTCCTGGATGAAATCGGAGAGCAGGCCCGCCCGGTGACGGCGGCACTGCACAGCGCCCTGCAGCCCCGCGCCGGCCTGTATGCCAATGGTAAGTATGTGGTACGTGTGGTGAACCGGGCCCTGAATCAGCTGGAGGGTACAGAGCGGACAGTTCCCTGAGCGGTGCCCATGTACTCCCGAATCACAGCCTGCGGCCCATCGGCACCAGCCAGCGGCAATGCCGCCTCAGTTCTGCCGTTCGAAAGAATGATCCCAGATCACGGGGTCGCTGCCGTTGTATCGCACCTGCCCCGTATGCCAGGCCAGCTGACCGATCAGTTCGGCTGGCCGGGTGAAGAACTTCTGCAGCTGGGACAGCATGCCGGGCTGAAGTTCTCTGCTGGCGGGGCGGGGCTGAAAGCGGGAGATGACCAGAATCTGCCAGGTGCCGGCTTCCGGCAGAGTGAAAGCATATTGCCCCTGTTCGTTGGTGACGGCAACATCTCCGCCCATGGCCCGCAGGGCGGCGCGGGCCACTTCCACATCGCCCGCCGCGTCGCCGCTGCGCAGGCCGGCCGCTGAGATCCGCGATTCCCCCTGGTGATCGGGAGGCAGCAGAATGACTCTTGCTCCGGAATCGGGCCGGCTTTCGCCGGACTCCGATTTCCAGGTGATCCGGCCCCGGATGGTTGCGGCTGGCGACTGACCGGCCTCACGGCTGGCCGCGGGACTGTGGCCTGCGGCGGGGGCGGTCGCCTGATTGTTCTGGTCCCGCGCATTGTCCGGTGCCTCGCCGGCCTGGTTGGGTGCCTGTGCGACAGAACCGGGCCCGGCGGGTGCGATCCACCACCCGGTCAGAATTCCCAGCAGGTACATGGCCAGCAGCGCGGCGGCGGCTCCCGCCAGTTGCGGCTTCGTCCAGCCTGAAGAACCCGCCGGCTGCTCCGGCAGCGCTCCCGCGCCGGGTGTCGTGGGAAACAGATCGACTGGCCAGGAAGTGACCGCCGCCGGTGCGTTGCTGGCCGAGTCTGTTCCCGGAGGAGGCTCCGGAATGGACTGAGGCTGGAGCAGTTCCAGCTCGATCGGCTCGGGAGTCGGCAGCGGATCGAGAGTCACCACTTCCACGGAAACGGGAGCAGGCTGACCTGTGGGCTGCAGTGGAGAAGACGATTCCGTGAGTTCAGCGAAATCCTCAGAGGATTCGCCAGCGGGATCGACCTGGCCGATGCGGGCCAGTTCGTTGAGCGCATCCGCCAGGGTGCTGTCTTTCAGGTTCAGCTTCGGCGGGGGCACCGCCTGCCCGCGACCGTCGGCCGGAGGCACCCGCAGTTCCCGCCCGCAGGACGTGCACTGCACCACCTTGCCAGCCTGCATCCGGGAGATTCCCATCAGCTGGTTGCAGTAACGGCAGCGAAAGCGAATCGGCATGGCACCTTTCTCTCCATCGGACTGCAGCCAGATACGGTCGGGCCTTCAGGCCG
>JAGQPV010000964.1 GCA_020426545.1 Planctomycetaceae bacterium | reverse complement strand
CCATCGACTGTTCCAGCCGGGGCACCTGAATTTTGATCACGTCCCGCAGCTGCTTCTTCAGCAGCTTCCACTCGGCGATGGCGGCTTCGGCCCGGCTGCTGTCGTCGTTCACACCAGGCTTCGGCAGGTCCTTGCGAACCTTGCCCGCCTCGTCCCGCACGGCCGGTTTCATGTCGGGCGACAGGACAAACTGAAATGAGCGCGGCCCGAAGTCAAACTGACGGGTACCCTGTTCGTTGAGGTCCAGGTCGGGCACAACCCGGTCCTCCAGTTCTTCCCGCGTCATGCCCTTCTCTTCGGCGATGGACTCCATGAATTCCCGGGCCTTCTTCTTAATGCCCTGGAACTTCACCTTCTGGGCGATCCCGTTCAGCTGCATCAGCGCGGTATCGCTGCCAATGCCCCGCAGGCAGGTCAGGCCCAGCACGGCCCGCTGATGCTGGCTTTCGCCTGGCCAGGCACGAATCAGCGGCGTCAGCTTCAGTGCCGACTGATCGTTCCCGAAGAACGCGATGGCCAGCATGGCCCACTTTTCTTTCGCCGGAGAACCGTCTTCCATCCAGAACTCGAACAGCCGCCAGGCGAACTGATCGAGCGCGGCCCGGTTGCCGTGTTCCCGCAGCGCGGCCAGCAGCGGGTGGCCCTCGGCGGTAGCAGTCGCTTTCAGCACGTTGAGTACTGTCAGCGTCTGCCGGTCATTCAAACGATGTTCCCCGATGACCAGCGGAGGCAAGGTGGCCGGGTCAGCCCAGCCGGGCAGCTTCTGCCGCTTCAGCTCTCCCGCCTGGTCCAGCCCTTCCCGCAGCCAGGTCGGAACGGCATCCTCAGCGAACGGCTCGTAGATCTTCTCTTCAAAATCAACAACCTCCCGGCGGACTTTCGCGGCCGTTTCCCCGCTGTGGTCCTCCAGGCAGGCGGAGATCAGCTCGCCATGGCCCCGGCGTTTCACATCACGCAGGTACTGAATTGCCGCATCGGCCAGAGCACCACGACCAGCCGCTGTTTCCATCAACCCGGCCACCGCGTTGCCCACATAGCGGTCGAGCCACTCCCGGGCCACCTGCGGCGCTTTCGATGAGAGTTTGCACTGCAGCATCCATTCGGCGGCCCGTGGGGAACGCACGCGGGCGAACTCACGGAGCAGCAAGCTGGCATCGTCCCGGTTGGTGGCTGCCAGCACACTGGCGGCAACGCAGTCCAGCGCTTCAAGCCCGGTACAGGCCAGGAAGGACCGCACATGCTGCGGAGTCCGCATTCGCAGGTTGAGCCGTCGCCACTCTGCTGCCACTGCCTCGGCCGAACCCAGGCCCAGCACCACATCCTGCGGCCGCTGGTAGTGGTCAGTCCAGTCGTCTCCGGCGGAAAAGCGGTTATCGGCCCAGGAACTCGTGACGGCATACACCTCCTCGTGCATACCGACAGTGGCCGCCAGGTAGTACTCAACAGGCAGAACGGAATAGAAGTCGTCGGGCGATTTCGTTGGATCGAAGCCCCGGCCCAGCAGCGCCTTCACCTGGCTGAGTTCTTCATCGCTCAGGTACGGCAGAACGAAAGTCGTCAGCCCGCTGGCCAGTTCGCTGCGATACGCGGCAGACGGGTCAGCCACTTGCGGATATAACCGGGACGGGGTTGGCTGAAAGTCCGAGTGG
>JAGQPV010000963.1 GCA_020426545.1 Planctomycetaceae bacterium | reverse complement strand
GCCTGGCAGTGCTCTCACCATCGGTCCCGCAGCGGACATCTACAGCCTCGGCTTGTTGCTCTACCACCTGCTCACGTTGGGCGGCTTTCCGTATCCGGTCGATGGGGAACTCAGCGCCGTGCTGCATCACATTGCGCGCGTTCCTGCCAAGTCGCTAGAAGCCCCTGTGATCGTGTCTCAGCGGACGCATTGCGTACCGCTCTGGATCACGGCACTCCCTAGGGTAAGTCGCGTCTTGCTGGAGGATTTAAATGGCGTCCTGCAGCGAACGCTCCAGAAGGATCCGGCACAGCGCTATCCCGATGCTTCGTCGCTGACACGTGAACTCGAGTCGGTGCTCAGCACGCACTTTGGCAATCGTGGATTGACGCGGCGCCACTGGTTGATCGCGGGCAGCGCCGGCGCGTTCGGGTTTGTGGGGGCTGCGGCCTGGGGCGCACGACATGCCCGGGAGCGGCGTATCTACGAGGTCCGTAGTGTGCCCGTCGCCGGTGCTGAGACGAAGTCACGGCAGACGGCACTGTCGCTCGAACCAATGGCCACGGCCAGTGTTCCCGGTCCCGTTCGTGCCCTCGTCGCCAGCACTGATGGGCAATGGGTGGCGTGTGCCGGAATGGCAACGCAGGATAGCGGTTTTGCTGGACTCTGGTCCGTCACCGAAAGCCAGCCGCGCTGGCTCCACACCGAAAAACTTCCACCGCTGGCAGCGCTCGTCTTCGATGAACCACGCGGCATGCTTCTCGGAGCTGGCCACGATGGATACTTCTATGCCTGGCAGCTGGAGAGTGGCACGCTGCAAGAGAAGCTGCGGCTCTATGATTCGTCCCTCTGCATGGATCGCGAAGCCGGTACGGGCGTGCTTGTGATCGGGAGCCGGAGCGGCCACGTGCAAATTCTCTCAACGGATTCCTACCAGCAGCGCGCCAAGCTACACGTCTGTGCCGAACACATGCGTTCCGTGCGGTTCTGTGGTGGTGCGGATCGCATCATCGCCGGGTGCGACGCCGGTGCGATCTACTTGATCGACGCGACGAGTGGAGAATCGCTGGACCGTGTTGAATCACTCGGCGGAATCGTCGCTAGCCTTTCGGTCGCACCAAGCGGCAAACGCGTGGTAGCGGCATTGTACGAAGGTTGGATCTTCTCGTTCGATGCCAAGAATCTAAACGACATGCGAGAGGCAAATGTCGAGCAGCAGCTGCACAGCGTGT
Source organism: Planctomycetaceae bacterium (assembly GCA_020426545.1). Lineage (GTDB taxonomy): Bacteria > Planctomycetota > Planctomycetia > Planctomycetales > Planctomycetaceae > JAGQPV01. Next base: position 460 of record JAGQPV010000963.1, on the reverse strand, counting down.
ATGCCGCAGACCAGTGGGCCGTGGCCGTCGGAACTTCTGAGCGTGTGGACTTTTTTAGCAGCGATCTCGCTTCACGCGTCACGCTCGCTATGGGCAGTACCACAGAAACGACGGCGATCACTCGGTGTGGACGGGACCAGTATTTCATGACTGGCGGTCATGACGGTGTGCTGCGTTATTTTCACGCATCGGATGTGCTGGCCAAATTGAGTTTCTTGGGCGAAAGGGCAAGTGCATGAAACGTGGATGGACAGCGAAGTATTGTCACCAAAGAGCGACGGCGTGGGCAGCGAGCCAGCGAAAGTCAAGCGACTACTGTCAAGGTCGACCACGAGGATTCACACTGATCGAACTGCTGGTGGTCATCTCGATTATTGCCATTCTTATCGCCTTGCTCCTTCCCGCCGTGCAAAGTGCGCGGGAAGCAGCCCGACGCACCACCTGCTCAAACAAGATCAAA
>JAGQPV010000962.1 GCA_020426545.1 Planctomycetaceae bacterium | reverse complement strand
CCAGACACGGAAGGAGCTGGAAGCCACCCGTCCTGAAGTTCCCAAAGCGATGGGCGTTGGTGAGGGGCCGGTGCAGAATGTGAAAATTCACCTGCGGGGCAGCCACCTGTCGCTGGGACGGGAAGAACCACGACACTTCCTGCAGCTGGCCAGTCATGTGCGCCAGCCTCTGCCAGGTGAAAACAGCAGTGGCCGGCTGGAGCTGGCCCGCTGGCTGACCGATCCCGCGCATCCGCTGACGTCGCGGGTGATCGTCAACCGGGCCTGGCAGTGGCACTTTGGGGCCGGCATCGTCCGCACGCCGGATAACTTCGGGCGGCTGGGAGAGCGACCGACCAACCAGCCGCTGCTGGACTGGCTGGCCTCCGAGCTGATGCGGCAGAACTGGTCGCTGAAGCAGCTGCACCGGCTGATGCTGACTTCCAGCAGCTGGCAAATGAGCACTACGTACAACCCGGCCGCGGCCGAAGCCGACCCGGAGAACCTGCTGCTGTGGCGAATGAACCGCCGGCGGATGGAAGCCGAGGAAGTTCGCGATTCTCTCCTGGCGCTGGGTGGTTCGCTGGGCCGCGAGATGCACGGCCAGCTGCTCGACGCAAAACACCGGGCATACGTGGCGGGCACGGGCTCGAAGACCTGGACTTACGACTTTGCCCGGCGGAGCGTGTACCTGCCGGTGCTGCGGAGTTCGGTCTATGAAATGTTTCAGGCGTTCGACTTTGCCGACCCCAGCGTGCTGAACGGCCGCCGCGCGACAACCACCGTCACCCCGCAGGCTTTATTCATGATGAACAGCCAGCTGGTGGCCGAAGGCGCAGCCGGCCTGGCGGAACAGTTGCTGGCCGATGACAGCCTGGACGAAACGGCACGGCTGGCCCGGGCCTTTGAACAGACTTTGTGCCGCAGCCCGGATTCCGCGGAACAGGGGCGGTTTCTCGGTTTTCTGGCGGAGGTTCGCCAGGACCTCGCCACCAGCGAGGTGCCGGAAGACCAGCGGGAACTGCTCGCCTGGCGGAGTGTGTGCCGCGTGCTGCTGGCCAGCACGGAATTTATCTATCTGGAATAATGCACGGCAGCCCGGCGAACCGGGGCTGCCAGCAACATCACTGCACACGGGCCACGCGCCCGCACCGCCCGTGTGAACTGCCGGAACCCGGCCGGACCGCTTTACAGCAGGGAGCCAGAACATGCCCCGGCGACAGCAGACGCCTCAGAATTTCTCTCAGCCCCCGGTGACCCGCCGGCAGCTGCTGAAACAGAGCGGCATTGGCTTCGGCAGCCTGGCACTGGCCGGGCTGATGGCCGACGAACAGGCCCGGGCGGCAGGTTCCGTGGATGCCATGCTCCCGCGGACTCCGCATTTCGCCCCGCGGGCGAAGCGGGTGATTTTCATGTTCATGCATGGCGGGCCGTCGCAGGTCGATACGTTCGACTACAAGCCGCAGCTGGAGAAGGACCACGGGAAACCGCTGCCCTTCGATAAGCCCCGGGTGACCAGCTCCAAAACGGGCAACCTGCTCAAGTCGCCGTGGAAGTTCCGGCAGTACGGCGAGAGCGGCCTGCATGTGAGCGACCTGTTCCCGCATGTGGCCCGCTGCGTGGATGACATGTGCCTGATCAACAGCATGTGGTGTTCCAACTCGCGGCACGGTTCGGCCCTGCTGGAACTGC
>JAGQPV010000961.1 GCA_020426545.1 Planctomycetaceae bacterium | reverse complement strand
CACGGGATCTGTTATTCTGAGCAGTGATTTCTTCCTCTGCTGCAGACAGCCTTCCAGAGATGGAGGAGCCTTGTGCTGGTACCTGGCCTTCTTTCCCGTTGCCGCTGCCTCCCGCTGCCTCCGAAGTTCGCACGCATCCTGCTGCTGACGTGCCTGCTTCCCTGTGCGGCTGCCCGGGCCGATCCTCCTGTTCCTGCTCTGAACACCATTTCCAGCCAGCAGGTGGCCGAACAGATTGAGCAGCTGGGTGCTGCCGACTTTGCTGAGCGCGAAGCCGCCATGCAGCGGCTGGAGCAGACAGGCCGACCCGCCCTGCCACAGCTGCGGCGGGCGTTGAGCAACCCGAGCCTGGAAATTCGCTACCGCTCGCGAACACTGATCGACCAGATTCTGCGGGATGACCATGCCCACCGTGTGAGCCTGCTGCTGCAGCAGGGTGAAGCGGCGGACAGTTCTCTGCTGCCGGGTTTGAAACGTTTTCGGGAACAGGTCGGAAACGATCCGGCCGCTCTGCAGATTTTCGCTGAGATGCAGCTGTCGGCTCCCGACCTGATGCTGACACTTGCGGGCCTGGAGAATCAGCCGGTCCCACATTCCGCAGCGGCAGCAGCAGAGCTGCAGTTTGAGCAGTACCTGGCGGAAATGCGGTACACCTGGCAGAGCCAGAAAGGCAAAACCCGCGAGCTGACGCCGTTGTATGTCGCCCTGTTTGCCGCGGCCGAGCCGGGCCGCAAAATGTCGCCCCAGCTGGCCGGCATGCTTTCAGGCCATGTGAATGCGACGGAGTTTCGCACGGTGATGGAAAAGGCCAAATCGGAAGATGTGCCCGTCCGGCTGCTGGCCGCCTGGATTGCCACGGAAGACGATGCCAATTCCTACCAGAAACTGACACTGGCCATGCGGTACCAGCTTCGCGAAGGGCTGCTGCCAGCCATCGAGCTGTTGAAGAACCCGGCCAACGGATCGATGACGCAGGCGGCTCTGCTGACTGTCGCGCGGTTTGGCGATCGTTCTCACCTGCCGCTGGTGGAAAAACTGCTGGCTGATGAAACCGTGCTGAATTCCTCCCGCAACCGCGAACGTGTGGTGTGGACCATCCAGACCCGTGACGTGGCTCTGGTGGCAGCCATCCATCTGTGTGGTGAGAAGCCGGAAGAGTTCGGCTTCACCAAACTGCAGAAACACCCGATGTACCTGTACCAGTACAGCACCGCGGGATTTACCAGCGAGACATTGCGGGCGGTCTCATTTGCCCGCTGGGCCGAGTACCGGTCGAAGCACCCGGATCAATGAATGGCCGCGGGGATCATGCTCCATACGACGCTGGTGCGTGGGCATGTTCTTTCCGTCTCGACAGATCCCTGATTTACTGGCATGCCCATCCCGCTTCGCGGCGATGGGCTCGGCACCCGGCGATCAAACGAAAGACGGTCGGCATTGGCAGTCAGTCGCCGATGGCGGCTTCCAGGGCGGCCAGGCATGCTGAGACTTCCTGCCAGGCATCGCCGCCGGTGACTGCAGCCCCGCGATTGAGTTCGGCCATCAGATCGCCCCAGACGTGCGCACTGAGCCGCTCCAGCAGCCACTCGAGCCGGCGGGCCGTCAGCTGGGCGTGCATCCGGCGAAAATACGCTTCAATCCGCCCGGCGCCTTCGCCCACGGTCCGGCTGACAGCG
>JAGQPV010000960.1 GCA_020426545.1 Planctomycetaceae bacterium | reverse complement strand
AACCGACAGACCAGGGAAGAGGATTCTGCCGAAACACCAGTGGCCCTCGCAGCTGAAGAACCCGACGAAGTCACCCGGGAACTGCTGCGGATCCACGAGCAGTACCACAGCGTTGGCCTGCCAGCCGACTTTCTGCGGGCGGTGACCAGCCGAAACTTCGACAGTGCTTTTGAACTGCTGCCAGCCGAAATGCGGAATGCCTGGACGGCAGAACGCTTTACAGCAGACTGGAGCGACATTGTCCGACAGGCGGGAGAGAGCTGGCTGCCGAGAACGGTGGAAGAAGATTCCCCGCGAAATCTCCCCGCACCATTCCAACGGACCCTTTACCACCTGTATACGTCCGGAAACTTACCCGCCACGGCTGAGTTTCTGACGAAACAGCTGGGCGACGAATCCGAGCTGGTTGTGCTGCAGATTCAGCTGCCGGCTTCAGAGATCCCGGCTACCGCCACCGCAGCAGCAGACGAGTTCTTTAACAGAGTGATTGAGGGCGAGCTTGAAGCGGCAGCGGAAATGTTCGTTCCCGCTGCGCAGCCCGGGGCCGGCAGGCTGCTGCAGCGGCTCGCACCACTGCTCGGTTTGTCCATTTCGGCCAGCTCCCGCAATGGCTTCCGGCTCTGTCGCAATTCCGTGTGGTACTGCGCCGTCCGGCTTACCCCGACCGATGATCCTGCAACGTACGTCGAACTGGTCATGACCGAGGATCAGGATCCTGTCAGGCTGATCAACCTGCAGTACAGAGTCCGGGAGGAGATGCTGAAGGGTTCAGCGGAAAGTGTTGCTCCAGGGGCGGTGAATGACAGCGGCCCGACTTCCGCAGGGCTGGAACAGTCATCCCCGGCACCCTGGGATCCGCTCAAAGAGAAACTGCTGGCGAATGCCAGGGAGGCTTTATCGAGGACCGGCGGGGGATCGGCCATGGCAAATCTCTCGATGTACTCCAGCATGCAGTCCTTTCTGAAGCACATTACAGACGAAGACTTTTCCGCAGCCTGGGAAATGCTCTCCCCGGAACTGCAGGCAGCATGGCCCCTTGAGCAGTTTCGACAGGACTGGGAGTCCGTCAGAAACCAGGTGGGCGAACGCTGGTCTCCTGTGCCGTCGGGCTGGTCTGTCGGGGCGTCTCCAGCGGGACCGGTCGAACGGGGAAACTTCTGGCTCGATAAGAACCTGAGAAATATTCCGGCTGTCGAGCTGGATTTTCAGCAGCTGGAAACCGGGCCGCAGCTGGTTCAGGTGCAGCTCCGCGCCGCCTGGCCCGGCAGATTTCCGGCAGCAGAACATTCCGCTGCGCTGGTATTCGCCCGGCTGATTGCCAGGGAGCAGCTGAAAGAAGCAGCGGCGATGATTGCTCCTTCCGGCAGGCGGCCGAACACAGAAGCCACCCTTCAGGCAGCGGCCGGTCTCGTCAGTTCCTGCCTCGACAATGAAGCTGCCCGGCAGGAATACCGTTATCTGAATTCCGGACGCTGGTATTCCGCCGTCAGACTCTCACCGCCCGCCGAGCCGATTGCCGCCTTCGAATTCATCCTTGAAGAGCAGAATGGCAAAGTGCAGATTGCCGATCTCCTGCTGCGAACGACCGCCAGTCCAACAAATCCAGGACGAACGCCTTCCGACAGTGCGTCACCGGAAAGCACGCTAAAGAAGAGCCCCGCGGCAGCACCAGTCACGA
>JAGQPV010000959.1 GCA_020426545.1 Planctomycetaceae bacterium | reverse complement strand
GGCCGAGGATTCCACACCGCAACGAGCAGGCAGAGATCGCGGGGAAGCTGCCGTCGACGCGCCGCTGCCGGCCGTGGCCTCACCCGTCACATTGCGGGCCAGCAGCTACGAGGAATCTCTGAATCAGTGGCGGCAGTGGCGGAGAAGCAACCTCCACTGGCTGGCCTCTTTCTGGTCCGTGTTTCTTTCCTGCCTGGCTCTGGCCGTGGTTGCCGGACTGGTGTACTTCTACCCTCACCCGCTGCTAATCACCGGTGTGGGCCTGGTTCTGCTGCTGATCGTAGTTGATGCGATCACGCCAGACGTTCATTCGGCGAGGGTTGCCTCACCCGAAGCACTGGAACGGCTTGAGGCAGACATGGCGGCCGGTGCCGAAGCGTTGCAGGAACCTGTGTTTGAGTTCTCAGGGGTTGCAGATATTGCTGAAACCACAAACATCCTCGCAGGTACGGCTTCCCTGACTTACCGCACTTCAGGTCAGGTTTCATCCAGCATTCCTGAAGCAAAGCCGGCGAAACCCGTTCGCGTGCGGCGTTCCTTCCCGGAAACCCTGCTGTGGCGGCCCGAACTGATTACCAACGAACAGGGCCGGCTGGAAATCGATGTGCAGCTGGCCGATTCCATCACCACCTGGCAGCTCTCCGCCAGTGCCGTCTCCGCCACGGGACGCCTGGGTGCCACACAGCAGCCAGTTCAGGTGTTCCAGCCGTTCTTTGTCGATCTGAACCTGCCGGTGGCCCTCACCCGCAACGACGTAGTCACCGTGCCGATCGTGGTCTATAACTACCTCGACGCACCGCAGACGGTCGAGCTGACCATCAACCGCGATGAATGGTATGTACCGCTGGGCGACCAGCAGGAAAACGTGCTGCAGGTCGAACTTCAGCCACGCGAAGTCCGTTCGCTGGAGTACCCGCTGAAAGCCGTGCGGGTCGGGCGGCACATGCTCGAGGTCACGGCCCGTGCTGGCGAAGCGGCCGATGCCCTGCGGAAGGAAGTCACCGTCGATTCCGATGGAATCAAAGTCGAACAGGTGGCCAGCGGCTCGCTGGATGACCCGGCCACACTCGAAGTGCTGGTTCCCGCCGACGCCATCGAAGGCAGCGTGTCTGCCGTGCTCAAGCTGTACCCCTCGCGGTTCAGCGAACTGCTGGAAGGCATGGAAGGCATTTTCCGCCGGCCCAGCGGCTGTTTCGAGCAGACTTCCTCCACCACCTACCCCAACGTGCTGGCTCTGGATTACCTCAAACGGACCGGCCAGCAGCTGCCCGAAATCGAAGCCAATGCCCGCCAGTACATTCACCTGGGCTGGCAGAAGCTGATCAGCTTTGAAGTCGCTGGCGGCGGGTTCGACTGGTTCGGCAATCCGCCGGCCAATGTCACCCTCACTGCTTACGGGCTGATGGAATTCCAGGACATGGCCCGCGTGTACGATGTGGACCCCGAGGTGCTGGCCCGCACGCGGGAATGGCTGCTCTCCCGGCGTCGGCCCGACGGACACTGGCCCGCCGACCGCGGCATGCTGAATGACGGCCTGGCCGGGGCGGTGCAGCGGGGCGACAACCTCGATCTCGTCAGCACGGCCTATGTGGCCTGGGCGGTGTTCGGTGACCAGAAGCAGCGAAACAATGATCCGCGGGCGGAAGTCACGATCGACTACCTGCTGGCACACCCGGCGGGGCA
>JAGQPV010000095.1 GCA_020426545.1 Planctomycetaceae bacterium | reverse complement strand
GCGCAAGCTGGGAATCAGTGCGGAAATGGTTTCGCTGATCGTCAGACGCCAGCTGGAGGATGAACAGCAGATTGACCCGCAGCGGGTGATTACGGACATCGGCCTGGACGAAATCAGCCTGAAGAAGCGGCACCGGCTGTATGCCACGATCCTTACCGATCTGACTGACCCGGCCCATTCGCGGATCATGGCGGTGGCTCTCGGCCGCGATCAGGCAGCAGCGGAACACTGTCTGAACCGGTTGAGCGAACAGCAGCGGAAGCAGGTCCGTCACCACCGCACCGATATGAGCCCCGCGTACACGGCCGCCGGTCTGGCTCTGCTGCCGGACAGTCAGCAGGTGATCGACCGGTTCTACGTGGCGAAGAGGCTGGGTGAGATCGTCGATCGCGTGAGAAAAAAGACGCAGGCGTACAAAAAGAGGCTGTCTGCGCAGGATCGGCAACAGTTCCGCTGACAGATGTGGGCCTTCCGCAAACGACCGGCCGACCTCTCGGGGGAAGAGCAGGTGAGGCTGGAGGCCCTGTTTGAGCAGATTCCCGAACTGGAACTGCCGTACCATTTCCGCCTGGCCGTCACGGAGATCTTCGACAGCCGGCTGACTGCGGACGGGGCCGCCGCCCGGTTCGAGGAACTGCGGGAACTGCTGGATGGCGATGATGAGGACAATGCGGCGCTGCTGGAGTTCTTCCGCACGTTCGACGCGCACCGGGAGGCGATTCTGGAGTACTTCGCTGGTCGGAAAACGAGTGGTCCGGTGGAGGGGCTGAACAATAAGGCGCGGGTCATCACGAAGCGGTGTTACGGTGTGAAGAACACGCAGACGCTGTGGAACCGTCTGTGCCTCGACGTCAATCTGGCCTCACTGACCGTCTGCTTCACCGTCCCGGACATCCGCGCGATCGCTGGCCGGATCCGGGAAGTTTTTCTCGGGTATTACACCTGAAAACGGAAGAGCCATAGCCACTGCCGGGCGAGGAGCCTCCTGCGGATTAACACCTGCTGTTCCCTGGCTCGCGGTGGCAGGACGGGGTAATCGATGAATGGCGAAATGGAGCACGCACTGATCGTGCTGCTGACAGGCGGTCTTATTCTGGCCGCCATTCTGATCAAGTGGGGCCTCAAGAAGACGGCTGTCCCGCCACTGGTGGGTTACCTGCTGATTGGTGCCGTGCTCCGGTTTACGGCTTCCGGAAACGGGCTGCTGAGCGACACCACGGAGGGGTTTCTGAACGCACTTGCCAACATCGGCGTGGTGGTGCTGCTGTTCCGGGTGGGGCTGGACAGCAATCTGCAGAGCCTGTTGGGACAGTTCCGCAAGGCCTGGAGCATCTGGCTGGGAAATGTGCTGCTCAGCGGGATACTGGGCTATTGCACGGCCTCGTGGCTGCTGGGATGGCCCCTTGTCACCAGTCTCTACACCGCGGTAGCGCTCACAGCGACCAGTCTAGCCGTGCCGGTAGCCGTCTGGCGGGACGTGGACGCTCTCGATTCTCCCGGTGGTGCTCTCCTGCTGGATGTTGCCGAACTGGACGATCTGTCCGCCGTGCTGCTGATGTCGCTGTTGTTCGCGGTAACGCCCGTTCTAAAGCAGCAGAATGTGGCCGAGCTGGTACCGACCCTGCTCCAGACAGGGATATGGCTGCTGGTGAAGCTGCTCCTGTTCGGCGGCCTGTGCTATCTCTTCTCTCACATGGCCGAACGGCCTATGACGGAGTTCTTCATCCGGATCGAGCCGATGCCCGATCCCATGCTGCTGCTGGTGGCCACTGGATTCGTGTTCGCCGCCGTTGCCGGACTGCTCGGCTTTTCGCTGGCAATGGGCGCCTTTTTCGCCGGGCTGATCTTCAGCCGTGACCCCGACGCAGTGAGACTCGAGCGGCCCTTCATCGTAATCCATGATCTGTTCAGCCCGTTCTTCTTCATCTCCGTGGGAATGAATATCGCGCCGGACGCAGTAACGGTTGCGGTCGTGCCAGGACTGTTTCTGCTGGTGGCGGCGGTGGCGGGAAAGTTCTTTGGCACAATCACTCCAGCCGTACCCGCAATCGGCAGAAGCGAAGCTCTCCTGCTGAGCGTAAGCATGATTCCCAGGGCGGAAATCGCAATGATCGTCATGCGGCATGGCCGGCAGTTCGGAAGCTCAGCGGTGTCTCAGGAAGCCTTTGCCGCGATGGTGCTGGTGACCGCAGCCACCTGCGCCGCCTCACCACTGGTGCTTCGGCGACTGCTCGTTCGGTTGCGGCAGAAAGATGTACCGGTCGATACGCCTTCGCAGCCGACGGCTTCGGACTGAGCGGACCGCCTGAGGCCCTGCTGAAGTTCCCGGGACATGACGCCCCCAGACCCTTCCCGGCCGTAGGAATGGCTCCTCGGGAGCAGGCCTCCTCAGCCGCAAAGTACATCAGTGGACACCTGCATGAGAAACAGATTGCAGCCTGCGGCCGAACATCGTCGCCCGGCGCCCCACCGCCCACTCCTGAAAACGGCGATTGCCCAGTTCCGGAAACTGTCCTGCGGGAGCACCGCATTAACCTCCATCGGCTGCACTCTGCGGGACCGCGGCCAGCGGCGGCAGGCCTGACTCCACCCTCTCAGATGAATGCGGTCACTGCTCACCTGCCGCCGGAAACGAGATCGTCGCCCGGATCAAATGTCCGACCTGCAGCATTTCATTCCCGCATCTGTGTCATCAGGCAGAAGATCAGTCCGGCCAGAAGTCCCGGACGTGGTGCCACGGGCCGGAGTCACGCTGGCTCCCACTGCGGCACGACCCCCACAGTCACAATGGTCGGATTCCGATCCAGAACCAAGAAGCCGGCCAGACCATCTTCCAGTGACGGCAGGAAACGCCTGCAAAAGAGGCAGAAAACTCGCAGCAACATCCATCGGGGCCATCCACTTCCCTGCAGGCTTTGATACACCCTGCAGGCTGGAGACTCTGGCTCCCGTTTCTGAGAGACCTCTATTCATCACACAAGATCGCGAAATCCCAACGAATACCGGAGGGCTCCGATCCCCGGCGCGGAAGTCATCATCGCCACCAGCCTGTCTGTTGCAGGAGCATGTTGAGCCAATCCGACCATGCGTGCTTCAGACGACCGCCTGATTCAGTCTTCTTCCCGCCGGCCTGCCGCTGAAGGCCTGAGCCGCCAATGTACGACCGACCGGATGCGGGGAAACAGACCTTTTTCAGCAGCTGCCGCCGCCGGGACGATCGCGGGAACCGGTTCCAGCACCGGGGCAGAGGCTGGTGCCACGTCAGCATTATCAGTCTCGTCCTCTGCTTTCGCATCCACTGCTGCTTCAGCGTCAGCCGGTGCATTCAGAGCCGGTGGCAGAGGTGCTGGAGGGGCGGCGTCTGGTGCAGGGGCAGCATCCGCAGGTGCTGCCGGCACGGGCGGCGAGACGGGAGCAGACTCCTGGGCGGACAGCGGCTCGGAACCTGGTGCAGGCTCCGTCCCGGGACCGGGAGCCGGGGGATCGATCTCCGGGACAGGAACCGGGACGGCACCGCGCGGTATAATCACTTCGCCAGCCGCGATTGGCAGTGGCATACAGAACAGGTCGGTGACTTCCTGACCGGAACTTGACAGCAGGAAGCCGCCACCCAGCGCCTGCCACGCATTGACGATTGCTGCCAGCTGTTCCTGCTTGGTTTCGATGAGCACCGTCCTGGCTTCCAGCAGGTCCCGCTGGGAGAACAGCACATCGATGTATTCGGCACGGGCCCCCTGAAACAGATTCGTCGCCACATCGACGGACTCTTCGAGCGCCTCGACCTGCTGCTGCTTCAGTGCGACGCTGCGGCGATAATTCTCTGCCCGCGAAACGAGGTTCACGACTTCCGTGAAAGCGTCCAGCACGGTTCGCTGGTAGTCATAAACTGCCTGCAGCTGCCGTGCATTGGCACTGAGGTACTCGGCTCGAATCGCTTTCTTATTGATCAGCGGCGCGACCAGTTCGCCGAAGGCATGACCGATGAAAGCTCCCGGCTCAAACAGATATCTCGGATTGAAGGCTTCAAAACCCACCCCGGCGGTAATCGACAGACGGGGATAAAACTCCGCCCGGGCGACCAGCACATCCAGCCCGGAAGCTGCAATCTCGCGTTCGGCGGCGCGGATATCACGACGATTCATGAGCAGCTGTGCCGGCACGCCGACACTCAGAATCTGCGAGTCGAGGCGAATATAATCCCAGGCCTCCCGGTCCACCCGCTGCGGGAAGCGGCCGGTGAGAAAGTTAATCCTGTTTTCCACTTCAATCATCTTCTGCTGGACGATCAGCCGCTGACTTTCGTTCTTCCGCACCTCAGCCTGAAACCGCTGCACTCCCAGCTCGGTGCCGCGTGCGGCCTCTTTCAGTGACTGAGCGACCTCCAGGCTCTGTTTCTGAATTGTGATGGTCTGTTCCAGGAACTCGAGCCGCTTGTCCAGCGCCGCCAGCTCGTAGTACTTCTCGGCAACTTCCGCCACCAGCCGGGTGATATAATAGTTCCGGGACTCGATCGCTTCAACATACCGCTGTTTCGCGGCATCCCGGGCATTCCGCAGCTGACGCCAGATATCCACTTCCCAGAAAAGATTGGCGGAGATTTCCGTATTGGGCAGAGGATCGGGGAAATGACCTCCACCAGCGTGTTCCAGTTCTTCCTCCGCGGCTCCCAGGGGCGTGTATTTGCTCGTTCTTTCCACACCTCCCCGGCCACCAACGGTGACAAATGGCAGGTAGGCACCCCGACGCGCCAGGATTTCGTTGCTGGCGATTACAACTTCCTGATTCCGGATTTTCAGCTCCTGATTCCGGCTCAGCCCCTCCATAATCAGCTGTGTCAGCCGCGGATCGCCGAAGAATTCGTCGATGCTGATCTGTGCGGAGCTTTGCGGAGTCACCATTCCGTTGAAGTCGGCGGGCAGAGGGGCTGCCGCCTCCGGTGCACATAGATCGGGCAGATGACAGCCCTGCGGAGCAAGCAGCACGAGGCAGACCAGCATTCTCCAGCTCAACTGCAGCCTGCGCATGGCACTGCAGGAACCTGTGAGGTCACATCTCCGTCGCATTGTCTTGTCCCCCCCGAGACACATATCAGTCTGCCGGAACATGCCACGGCTGCGGACCATCGCATACACATATCCAGTAGGACCGTATTTTCATGCCAAATCTGTATCGGCAGGAAATCTGGTAAAACTTACGGAATCACTGGAATCCGACATTGTTACCCGCAAGATGATCCCCGGCCCGTTTCCAGAATCCCGTTCCGGGAACCGCAGGGGAATCAGATGCACTCAGCCTGACGCACGGAACCCGTTCGCTCCCGTCCGCATCGTAAGAATCTGCGGAAGAGCAGCTCTCAGATCCTGTCCGGAAATCCTTGTCCCCAGACCACAGCGTGTGCCTCTATTTCAGAGGTCACACATGTGGTTGAGGTCAAACCAGGTTTCCGGACAGACTCTCAGCAGACGAGCGGCACTTTCTGCCAGTGCTCACGGCCCGCATATCAAACGGTGGAAAGCGCTGTCGTCCAGTCCGCCGGTCTGCAGCGTGTGGTACGCTCAGAACACATGCGTCTGGACTGCAGGCTCTGCGACATGTATCGGGTGAGACAGCCGTCCCGAACAGTCTTTGCGGCATCCTTAAGGCTTTGGAAGTTACCTCGCAGGTCGGCAGCATACCCCCGAGTATCCAGCGGACGCAGCAGAACAAAAGCTGTGCTGGCCGAGGCCCGACACCCGGCTGGACGGAACCGGGCAGCGCCATCTGAGTTGCCACAGGCTGGCTACACAGCGAAACGCGAAGTGCGGAGAGCGGGTCGCGCAGGCAGAACCGCGACAACCGCCGCAGATTCCCTGACCGGCAGACTCCACCCCGCCTGCCGCATCAGACGTTGCGCCCCCGGCCACGCGGTGACTGCCCCGTATCAGCAGGCGCAGTCACCGGGTGGATCCGGCCTGTCCCTCAATGGGCCGCCGGTGCCTGCTCACGTTCCAGGATCTCACTGAGCGGTTCATCGTGCTCATCCCGAATCAGCGCCTTGCCGTCAGCCATCTTCGCCACCACGTAGTACAGCCCGGGGATGATAAAGACACCGACCAGCGTGCCCATCAGCATCCCGCCGACGCCCGTCGAGCCAATCGTGCGGTTGCCGATCGAACCGGCACCGCTGGCCCGAACCAGAGGAACCAGACCGACAATAAAGGCGAACGAGGTCATCAGAATCGGCCGGAAGCGGAGCCGTGCGCCTTCGATCCCGGCGTCCATAATGCTCAGACCCTCCTGACGCCGCTGGACTGCAAACTCCACGATCAGAATCGCGTTCTTGCCCAGCAGGCCCACCAGCATGACCAGGCCGATCTGACAGTACACGTCATTGGCCAGCCCCATGGCCCTCAGCAGCAGAAAGGATCCGAAAATGCCGACAGGCAGAGAGATAATCACCGCCAGCGGAATAATGAAGCTTTCATACTGCCCGACCAGCACCAGGTACACGAAGACGACTACAATCAGAAAGATGTAAACGGCTTCGTTTCCCTTCTGCGCCTCGTCATACGCCAGTCCGCGCCAGTCGATATCAAATCCACGGGGCAGCGTCTCGGCCGCCACCTCCTGGATGGCCGCGATCGCTTCGCCGCTGCTGTAACCCCTGGCCGGTGCGCCCTGAATCGGAGCGGTCGGATAGAGGTTATAGCGGCTGATTTCGTTGAGGCCCTGCGTCTTCCTGATCGACATGAATGACGTGTAGGGCACCATCTCCCCCCGGTCATTCCTGACGAACATGTTCTCCAGATCTTCAGGATGCCTGCGGAACTCGGGCGCGGCCTGAACATAGACCTTATAGAACTGCCCGAAGCGAACGAAACCCTGTTCCCAGGTGCTGCCGACCACAATCGACAGGTTGTCCATCGCATCACGGATCGACACGCCTTTCTGCATCGCGGCCTGGTTGTCGATCACGATTTCATACTGCGGATAGTTGGCTGCAAAAAACGTGAACAGGCCCTTCAGTTCCTTACGTTTTCCCAGCGCCTCCATGAACCTGCCCGTCTCTTCGCCAAGCAGCTTGTAGTCGTCACTGTTGGTCTTATCCAGCAGGTTGACCGAAAATCCGCCGGCCATACCAAAGCCCGGTACCGCGGGCGGTTCGAAGAACTCCAGCCGGACATCAGCAATCTTCCGGCCTCTCTCCTCCAGTTCTTCGATAATCTCGCGTGACGTCAGTTCGCGATCGGCCCAGGGTTTCAGGTTGATCAGACAGGTACCCGCATTGGAACCGCGGCCCTCCGTCAGAACTTCGTAACCCGCCACAGACGCGACCGAAGAAATCTCATCCATTTCCTTGCAGACGGCCTGCAGCTCGTGGCATTTGGCATTGGTGTATTCCAGCGTCGATCCGGGAGGAGTCTGAATCACTCCGTAAATCATTCCCTGGTCTTCCGCCGGAATAAAGCCGGCGGGCAGCACGCCGTTGACCGCGATGATGCCGTAACAGAACCCTCCGATCAGCAGCAGCATCAGCACCCTCCGTGAGATAATCCGCCCCACAATCGCTGCATAAGCCCCTGTAACTTTCTCCACGCCCCGGTCAAACAGGTGCAGGAACACTCCTAGAGGTCCACGCTTCTTTTCGGTGCCATCGGCGCCCGACAGGCCCGCCCGGACCGTCAGCGCCGCCAGCACGGCAGTAATCGAGACAAGAATCCAGATTCGGGTCTCGGTCAGTGGAATCTGCTCGGATATCAGTTCGGGGACAAACTCCAGATGCAGCACATACCAGGCACCGGCACCCGTCGCTGCGCCCAGCACCATAGCCAGCAGCCCTCGCAGAACCGGGGCATAACGGCCGGCGACCTTCGAAAGAATACGGTTCACCAGGCCAGCCAGCCCCCGCGGCTCTTCATGACTGGAGAGCGGCTTGAGCACCATTGCACACAGGACCGGTGTCAGCGTCAGAGCGACAATTCCCGAAAGGATGATCGACACAGCCATCGTGATACCGAACTGGCGATAGAAGACGCCGACCGGCCCCGGGACAAAAGTTACGGGAATGAACACGGCCGTCATGACCAGTGTGATCGCAACGATGGCCCCACTGATCTCATGCACGACCTCCTTAGTCGCTTTGTAGGGACCAAGGTGTTTCGTATGCATTTTTTCGTGGACGGCTTCGACCACCACGATAGCGTCATCGACCACAATGCCGATGGCCAGCACCAGCGCAAACAGCGTGATCAGATTGATGGACAGGCCGAATGTCTGCATGAAGAAGAAGGTGCCGATCAGAGACACGGGAACAGCCAGTGTCGGAATCAGCGTGCTGCGGAAATCTCCGAGAAACAGAAACACTACCAGAGACACCAGCACGAAGGCTTCAAACAGGGTGTGCAGCACTTTTTCGATCGAAGCATCGAGAAAGGCCGACACGTCGTAGGTGATTGCATAATCCATTCCCGGGGGGAATCTGTCCTGTTTGATCTCTTCCAGCTTCTCCTTGATCTGCTCGATGACGTCGGCCGCATTGGAACCGGGCACCTGCTTGAGCACGATGGCGGCCGAAGGATAGCCATCGAGGTCGGAATACAGGTCATAGAATGCAGATCCCAGCCGAACGTTGGCCACGTCTCGCAGCCGCAGGATCTCTCCGTCGGGACTGGCCCGCAGAATTATGTCCTGATACTGCTCGGGAGTCTTATACCGCCCGGTCCAGGTGAGCACATATTCCCGGGTCTGAGATGTCAGCCCCGTTGCCTGCCCCAGCCGTCCCGGAGAACCGATCATGCTCTGGTCGTCCAGGGCCTTCATCACGTCCTCGGAAGACACTCTGTACGCCCGCATTCGGTCGAGATCCAGTTCGACCCGCATGGCATAAGCCCGGTTGCCGAGAATCTGCGCCTGGCCGACACCGGGGATCCGCTTGATCTCTCGCTGCACGTTCACGCTGGTATAGTTATACAGATCGTTCTGGTTGAAGTTCGGATCTCTGCTGAATACGTTCACGTACATCAGCATACTCGTCATGTACTGTCTGACGATAATGCCTTCCCGCTGCACGATGGGCGGCAGATTATTCTTAACTGCCTGTACCCGGTTCGTCACCTGCATCGTGGCCACCCGCGGGTCCGTGCCGGGTTCAAAAACGATGGTAATCGTCCCTTCACCGGCGCTGGTGGCATCTCCCATCATATAACGCATGTTGGGCACGCCGTTGATGGCCTGCTCCAGAATCACCATGGTCGAGTCGATGAGAATTTTGGCGCTGGCGCCCGGATACGACACCGAAACCCGAACGCTCGGCGGAGCGACGGTTGGGAACTGGGAAATCGGCAGCAGATTAATTGACAGCCCACCCATGAACAGGATGAACAGCGAGATCACGATCGCCAGCGCAGGCCGATGCAGGAATTTTGTGAACATGAATCGAGTTGCCTATTCCGCGTGGTATTTCAGGCTGGCGAAGACTTCTGCGGGTTCCCGGTACTCGCATTCGATCGTATCGCCATCGCGGACCTGTCGGATTCCTTCGAGAACGATCCTGTCGCCTTCTTCCAGATCCTGTTCGATGACGAAGATATCCTCCTGCTCGCTGACGACATGAATGTCCCGCTGGTGAACTACATTGTCCTGATCGACCACGTAGACATACTGTTTTGCCAGGATCTCAAACGTGGCCCGCTGAGGAATGACGAGTGTGTCCGGCAATGTGCGATGAATCAGGATCGTGCCGGTCTGACCATTTCGCAGCAGGTTGTTCGGGTTCGGGAAGTCGGCCCGGAATGCGATGTTCCCTGTCTCGTTATTAAAGTCCGCCTCAATCGCGCCAATCTTTCCCGGCCGCGGGAAAATCTCTCCGTTTGCCAGCTTGAGTTCGATCCGCAGATGGTCATTAGGCCCGTTGTTCTTCTTTAGTTCTGACTGATATTCAAAGTAGCGGGCTTCCGGAATGTTGAAGTAGACCCACATCAGGCTGTTATCAGAAAAGGTTGTCAGAACATCGCCTTCTTCGATCAGGCTGCCGAGCTGATGCATCTGGCGGTCAACGATCCCATCGAAGGGAGCTTTGATCTCTGTAAAGGCCAGCTCGGCGCGGGCCAGCTGGACCTTGGCATTTGCCTTCGCCAGTTCGGCCTTCTTGATAGCGATTTCCTGCGCCGAAACGATGCCCTTTCTTCTGAGCACGTCGGCATTATCCAGTTCGATCTGGATTCGCTGCGCCTCGGCAATCTCGGAGTCCAGCCGCGCCTGATGCAGAGTAGGCAGGATTCTGAACATCAGCTCGCCTTTTCTGACCGCCTGCCCTTCACTGACACGAATCTCTTCCAGGTAGCCGCCCTCCAGGGCGCAGACCTCAATGTGCTGGCAGGAATGAATCTGCGACACATACTGCTGAGTGCTGACAACATCCTTTCTGACCGGGCTGGTGACGATAATCGTGTGCTGCGGATGTCCCGATTCGCCATGTGACTCCTCATGGGAGGCCTCCTGCGATGTTTCATGCGACTGTGCCTTTGTTGCGCAGCCGCACAGGAGAGATGGTGAGATCAGCGCCAGAAAGACGATGGCAATCGCAGAGATCTTCATGATGGAATGCCTTCCTCTCGTTCAGTGGTTTGGCCAGTCGGTCTGGCGGGGAGGGGTTCTGCTCTTCGACTTTGGCCAGCAGGGGCGTGGCCGGAACTCCTGGTGCGACCTGAAGAACTATGGTTCAATTGCGGGTGCTCAAGGGGGGGGGCATTCGGTGCATTTGACTTCTGAAGAGCTTCCGACATCTGGAGTACCTGCAGGCACAATGAATTTCCTGCAGCCCCACTGTGAGCCCCGCGGAGTATTCCGTTGGCAGATGTCTTTTCCGGCAGGAATTGTCCGGGGCGTCCTGCCGGATCGCTGGCGGCTCTGCACCAAGATTGTTCATCGTCAGGCAGGGGCGGTAAGAATCTGGCAGGCCAGGGAATACGTTCTGCCGGGAGGCTCATCTGTTCCAGCAGGGACAATCCCAAACAATGACCCCACTCCGGAAAACAGGTTCCGCGAGGTCTGGTCTGCAGCAGCGCGAGGGTGGGGCAGGCAGAGGATTTCGGCCGCGGACTCCTGAAGAATCAGACGCGCGGCGGCGGGCGGGACTGGATCCCGGCCTGAAGACGGGCAGTCAGTCGCAGCTGGCAAACCCTGGTGAGTGGTTCAACAGCAGGCAGTCCCGCGGTGTCTGCTGCAGCAGTTGACCAACAGACGATACATTGAAGATCGCCGTTCTCGATTTCCTCAAGGCTTTCTACGGAACTGACAGTCGCCGTTTCGGAACCGTAAAATCGGCGCTGATGATCGCCGCGGAGACCTCCCGCCTGCACCAGAAAGATGCACAGCAGCATCTTGAGCAAACCAGCATTTAATGATTGCTGCATAGTCATGGCGGTCTCTTAGAGGGGGTCTCCTGATGCAACTTACGGCAGGGGCTGCTCTGCCGCAAGAACGATCTGCGAGGATGAACGGATTGTAAGTTTCCAGGGGCGTGCGTGATGTCCTGGCCGAATTTCGCATCCGTTCCAGAAACCGGTTTCCTGCGTGGCCCTTCGTCCGGGGAGGGCTTTCAAGTGCAGGTTTTTCGATATTGAATAGCTCAGAAATCCGTCTGCAGTTGTTTCAGGAGCTTTTCTTCAGGCACTGACGGCGGTGGTGGCGGTCCTGCCGGCCTGGGACCTTACGGGAGAGGCGCTGATCAACCGCGATCCGTCGGCTCCGACAGGGGTGGTCTGCGCCGATCAGCATTGCCAGAATGCGGATCCGGCTGCGGACGAACAAGCTGTCATGCCGCGAGGCCGGAGGAGTCAGACTGCCGGTCTGAAGCATCTGTGCGTCGGCACCCACCTGCAGAATCCACAGAATGGCCAGTGCCAGTCACAAGCGCTCGACCCGAGACGTGGCCTCTATCCGCGTCCGGTGCCAGGCTGCCGCGTTTGATGTCTTTGAATACCTGTACGATTCCGCAGCGGAAGGTATACCATGTTGGAGGGACCGGGGCCGTCGGTGACCACGGGCGAGGCATCGCTGTGCAGCGGTTCGTGCCGGATCAGCAGCCGGCTTTCCAGACCGCGGTTGGTGAGGGCCAGTACGGTGACATGGTCGTCCAGGACTCCGGCCAGTTGGGAGAGCAGTTCCCTTCAGTGCGGTGTCCATTACCCGGGTTTGTTTCCCCGAAGGATCCACCAGGCCACCTGCACTGCTACCCCGCGGCAGACGACTGAGATCGACAGCACATGGAAACTGTCGCCCGGGTTCGTCATATCCAGCGCAGCCACCAGCCGCTTTGCATTGCCGGCGCACCATGCCAGCAGATTGTCAGTGGCCCGGGCACCATCCAGTTACTGGCGTTGCGTGCCGCGCTGTCTCACGACCGGACGCTACAGGTCGCGCAGCCGCTCGTGGACGGCCTCCGGGTTCTGCCGCAGCAGATCCGCCAGGAACAGCGGCACCTGCGACAGACCGCAACAGCCCCAGACCGCGATGGCAAGGCTCCACATCGCAAGCGTCCGGGTCTGTGGCACAGACCCGGGTCAGATGGCTGGTCACAACGTCGCTCCACGGGGACAATTCCTTCTGATGGACCATGGGTTCCTCCTTGTTTGAGCTGACTCAATACCCCGTTCAGTTATCAGGGGGACCCTGTCCTGTCTTTGAACTTATAGAAACACATCCACCTGAAAGCTGCCCGCCGCTCAGGGCCATGTACCGCCGCCCGGTATCCGTCCGGCGAAAGGCCATCGCCAGAGCCTTTCTCGTCCCCACGATGACCATCAGCTTCCGGCCTCTGGTCACAGCGGGGTAAAGCAGGTTCCGCTGCAGCATCAGATAGTGCTGAGCGTGCAACCAGACGTCCATCTCCTTAATCGCCTCCGGCTCGTCACACTCGACAAAATAGAAGTCGGTCAGTTCCCCGGAGGCAGGCAGGTCCGGCATCCGCCCCTGATTGGTGGCGTACGCCGCCGTGACGAGCGGGCTCTGACTGGCCTGCCGGAAGATCTCGGTCAGTCGCACGACCGGCACCACACCGGAAGCAATCAGATCGGCCAGCACCGAACCGGGACCAACCGAAGGCAACTGATCCACGTCGCCCACCAGAATCACACAGGCTCCCTCAGCAATCGCCCGTAGTTCCTGATGGCCCAGCAC